>JAFONX010000026.1 GCA_017418275.1 Candidatus Saccharimonadota bacterium
TATCCAACCGCGCCATTCCATGCGCGTTATGCTGAATAATGTCGGCAGAAAAGCCGCGCAGAATATTAAGCCTAAGATGCACCCGAATAGAATTAGCGCCTTAAGATTGTCTAGCGGGCGTATGATGGTGTAGATGTAAAAGAAACCAATTACGGCGATTACGAGGGTGGCGGCAGTTGAAGTGTCTGTGGCCGATAGTCCGAGAAGCGTGCCGGATACTACTATCGTTGCAATCATGAAAACGTCCGCGAGGCCGGCTGGAATAGCTTTCTTGAGGATATTCTCGACAAATTTACCTCGGATAATATCTTTGTTTGGCAGCTGTGAAAGCAGGAAGCCCGGTACGCCGATTGTGAACATGCTGATGAGGGATATTTGGCTCGGTACGAGTGGATAAGTGACGGCGAAGCAAATCGCAAGAATGGATGCCAAAAGAGAGAAGACGTTTTTGACTAAGAATAAGCTACCGGAACGTTCGAGATTGTTTACGACCCTTCGTCCCTCCATGACTACATCTGGCATGCAGGAAAAATCTGAATCGAGCAATACAATCTGGGCGGCTTGTGAAGCAGCATCGCTACCAGAGGCCATTGCTACGGAGCAATCAGCATCGCGTAGAGCTAAAACATCGTTAACGCCGTCGCCTGTCATTGCGACAGTATGTCCATTCTTTTGGAGTGATTTAACGAATTTACGCTTTTGCTCTGGCGTGACGCGACCGAAAACCGTGTAATTTTTTAGGGCATCATCAATCGCCTCGTCGGTTTTAAGAGTAGAGGCGTCGATATATTTTTCTGCGCCTTTAATTTTTGCAACTTTCGCTACTTCGGAAACCGTGAGTGGTGAATCGCCGGATATTACCTTAATGTCAACACCCTGCTTAGCAAAATATGAAAAGGTCTCTGGGGCGTTTTCGCGAATCGAATTTATGAGCAGGATTAATCCGAGCGGTCTGATCTTCTTGTTTAGGGCTTTGCCGTTTAGCTTGTCGGCGTATTCGCATATTACTAATACACGGCGACCCTTGCGGCTATGTTCCTCGATTTGCTCGCGATATTTTTCAAAGTCGTCTTTGAGGATGAATTCTGGTGCTCCTAGGACGTAGCTTTTTCCGTTCAGCTCCGTACCGCTATATTTATATTCTGAGCTAAAACCTTGTACTGTGTCAACCTTGGCGCCGCTAGGCTTATTGAAGCGACTTTTAATGGCGGACATGGTGATATTGTCTGCATCTTGCGCAAAGGCGAAATCTGAGACGATTTGTGTAAAATCCTCTTCGGAGAGCTTTGTATTTAAGAGTTCAATGCCGAATACGGTCATATTATTATCTGTAATCGTACCGGTTTTGTCTACGCAGAGAGTATCTACGCGAGCGAGCGTCTCGATACTTTTCATGTCATGCAAGAGGACCTTGCGGCGCGCAAGACGCATTGCGCTAATTGCTAACGAGACACTTGCAAGCAAGAAGAGCCCTTCTGGTATCATCCCGATAATCGAGGCGACCATGGCCTGAACGCTACTTTTCGTATCGAGGGAATTACCGAAATAACTTTGCGCGAACAAGATGGCGCCAATCGGAATAATTGCAAAACCAGCAATTTTAACGATGATGTTGAGCGAGCGAATAATCTCGGACTGCTCCTTTTGCTTGGTTTTCTTGGCTTCGAGCGTAAGCTGATTAATATAGCTCTCGGCACCAACCTTTGTAAGTCTTGCAAGGCATTTTCCTGAAACTACAAAGCTACCTGATAACAGTTCGCTATCTTTAGTCTTACGGATTTCATCTGCCTCGCCCGTCAGAAGTGCTTCGTTGGCAGAGATTTCACCTTCAATTACAACTGCGTCGGCGACAATTTGGTCACCAGCTCGGAATTCCACTACGTCATCTTCGACAAGTGATTCGGCGTTAATTTTGGTAAGTTCGCTATCGCGCAATACGCGAGCGGTTGGCGCATTGAGAATCAAGAGGTGATCTAAAACGATTTTGGAACGAATTTCCTGGAAAATACCGATACAGGTATTCGCGATGATAATTGGCAAGAAGGTTAAATCGCGAAAAGAATGTACGGCGCACAGGATAGCGGCAATCACTAAAAAGACGAGGTTGAAATAGGTAAAGACATTACTCAGCACGATTTGCCTGATGCTCTTGCTGGGCGGCTTGACGGCGATATTGACCTTGCCAGCGCGGACGCGCTCCTTGACTTGGTCGCTCGAAAGACCATAATGACTACTTTTGTTTTTTGTCTGCGACATCTATTTCTATTTTACTCTAAAATACGGTTATTTATAAGAGTCGCTTATGCTATATAATATGATTAATGATTAAAAATTATTATTCTGAAAACACCGAAGAGCTTTTTGCTGATTTTTCAACGAACCGAGACGGCCTGAGTTCGAAAGAAGCTGCCAAACGTCTTGAGGAATACGGTCAAAATGTTCTGCCAAAGAAGAAAAAAGCAAGTATTATTAAAATCTTCTTGTCTGAGTTTTGCGACCCGCTAGTTCTGATGTTGCTTGTGGCGATTATTGCTTCTATTATCGCGGGCGAGATTGTTGATGCAATTGTGATTCTTGGCATTATCTTGGTTGATGCGATTATGGGTACTGTTCAAGAAAATAAGGCGAATCGCACGGCTGAATCGCTTGCGAATTTGGTGCGCGTAAACATTAATGTGATGCGTGACGGACGCGCTTTACCGCTCGATGCGGAACTATTAGTGCCTGGCGATATTGTCTTGCTTGAATCTGGTGATAAAATTCCTGCGGACATTCGCCTTATAGAAGTGCATAATTTTACAGTCGACGAATCTATCTTGACAGGTGAGAGTGTGCAAGTAGAAAAAACCAGCAATGTAATTAAGGAGGAAAAAACCTCGCTTTCGGACAGATTAAATATTGCTTATTCTGGAACGACGGCCGTGAGCGGTCGTGCGGTTGGCTTGGTTGTTGGTACTGGTCTTGAAACTGAACTGGGTAAAATTGCAGACAAAATCAATCAGACTGACGACGAAAAGACCCCGCTTACGCTTCGTATTGCTAAACTTACCAAACAAATTACCGTCATGGTTGTAATCGTGGGAGTTTTGACGGCGACTTTGCTCGCTGCTAAACATACTGAGTTATCTGAGCTTCTGATTACGGTTATCGCCTTTGCGGTTTCGGCAATGCCAGAGGGTTTACCGCTCGCCCTCACTATGGCGCTTACGATTGCTTCGAACCGTATGGCGAAACGTAATGTGATTGTACGACAACTTAAGGCGGCGGAATCTCTCGGTAGCTGTACAGTGATTGCTTCGGATAAAACCGGCACGCTTACCGTGAATCAGCAAACTGCAAAGAAAATTGTTTTACCAAACGGTGGGGAATACCAGATTTCTGGTACAGGCTACGACACTCACGGTGGCGTGACGGGTAACGTTATGGAATACGCCGAGGAAATTGCTTTGATGGGCGCAATTAATAATGAGGCGCGCGAAGA
>JAFONX010000027.1 GCA_017418275.1 Candidatus Saccharimonadota bacterium
GAGTCATTGAGGGCGACACAGAATGCCAAAGACGTAATAACAAGGAGCGGGAGCTCGTTTTTGATAATTTTGTTTTTGACTTTTATTGGATTAACAATTGTAGCGATGCCGACTATGAGTAGTATATTCACGATGCAAGAACCAATGACGTTTGCGAGTGTCATGTCGTAGTTGTGTGCGGCAATCGAATTAAAGGAAATGGCTAATTCTGGCGCGCAGGTACCGAATGCGGCTATCGTGAGCGCGATAAGAGATTTTGGCGCGCGCATGCTTATTGCGAACGAAGATGCAGAATCAACAAAAACATCTGATGCTTTGACCAGTGCAAAAAGACCGATTGCGAGGAGGATGATATTTATAAGCATTAGCTTTATTTTAATATATTTTGGCGCGTTTGACCAAGCATAGTAGTTCTGGTATAATGATTACATCTTTGCAACTTGGCAAAAAATATTAATCTGGGGCACTAGCTCAGTTGGGAGAGCGCTTCCATGGCATGGAAGAGGTGAGGAGTTCGAATCTCCTGTGCTCCACCAGAATCTAAAATGACCTGAAGGGTCGTTTTTTTTATGTTCTGAAGCATGGAAATAAAGAATCCTAGCTCGGTCATTTCGAGAGTAGAGCAAAAAATGAAAACTATATCAGCTATTGTGCCATGCAACGAACGGCGAGACCTATTCGTGTTGGGTCATAGCTTGCTGGGTAGGCGTGGTTAGCAAGACTGACGTACATACTGTATGCCCAATAGCCATTATTAATTGTACTAGACCAATATCCGCCGTGATACAAGGAGTTTACGAGAACGCCTGTCCTAATAAACCCTGGTCGAATTAGCCACATCGGAGATCTGCGAATTTTTGTAAAACCGTCTGTTGTATAGGTAGTACTGTAAGTACCGGTAATAATTTCTTCTGCTACCAAGAGGTCGCTCGTTTCGTGAGAGTTGCCTATTGCGGTCGGTAAGCGCCAACCAGCTGGACAGATAGAGTCTGGGGCATTATCGTATAGCGTGGTCATGCCAGATGTATCATTATTTGCTACGGCGGCAGACCAGTTGTAATAGTTACCAATGTGATTATGCATGCTGCAGTCTGGGTGGGCGGCCACGCAATCCTCTAGCGAAGTGTATTTGTAATCTTCTTGTGCGCTGTCTGAAGTATACAGATATAGCTCGCCCGGATCGGCTGAGATTGGAGTATCATAGTTATCCACCCAATCGCCTATTGAGTAACCTGTAAATCTGACAGTACTGTTGGCCGGGGCCCAATTTTCTGGAACATCAGTATTCTCGGGCGTGAGTATTCTGTCGGTTCTAAGGTCTAGGTCTAGGTTTTGTGTCATCCAGATGTTATTATCTGCAAGTCTTGCAACAATATAGCTTTTGCCATCGCGTTTATCTATAGCTGTCATTTCTTCGCCTATGCTTAGCGCATTGCCCCATGTGGCTACATCCTGCATATACGGACCATCTTTCATCCAACGTGCATAGAGTGTGATTGACGCGGATTCTGTGGTGTCAGCGGTAAAATCGGCTTCATCTGCGTAAAAATCGCCTGTTCCGTCGCGTTCTGTATTCCATTCTAGGAGGACATAGCCATCTTTTGTGTAGGTATTAGTTGGGAGTTTTTTCGTATCGCCGGCTAGTATAATAATTGGCTGCATGGCTTTTCCACCGGTACTGCCATTACTATCAAAGCTTATCGTAGTGGCGTGTGCCCACTGCGCATATAGGGTTGTATTTTCTGGAGTGCTTGGTGTAACAAAATTTGCTTGGTCGCTATATGTCGTGCCTGTGCCACTTGGCTCTGTATTCCAGCCATTGAAGACGTAGCCTGTTTTTGTGTAGATATTTTGGGGCAGCATAAAGCTTTTACCGGCAGGAACGACATATTCGCCCATCTCTCCGCTATCTGCACCATTGCCGTCAAGCGTTACTGTTGTGGTATTAAGCGTAGCGTCATAATGAATATTGTTTCCTGTGTAGGTACCATATGGGATATCCGGAGTAATATAGAAGGCGTAGTAAATAGTCGTCTCGTCGTTCTCTTCCGTTGGCTTATACAATTTTATTGGTTGAGTCTGTGATAGATACTAGCTCCGTGGAGTCTGCGTGAGCGGTAAGGCTATACCCTGCAGGGGTGGCTTCTTTAAATTTAATTGTAACTGGCATATATGCGAAGACTGGTTCGTTGCCTAGTTCTACGGTGAGGTCGGTATTGTCTACCGTGATTGGTAAATTGCTTTCATTGATGTCGGTAGCATTAATGTTGGTTGCAATAAGAGCGGTAAGCGTCAAAAGAGAGATGAATGCTGGAACAAGGGATGTTTTTACTTCGAGAATTCGAGAGAGTCGGATTCTTTTGTCGTGCTTTTTGGTATAGATAAATATTGGAATTTGCGCCAAGATTATTAACACTAGAATAACGCTCAGCAAAATACTAGTATTGGATCCACCCATAAACAGACCGGTATTAGGGACTATGTTACTACCAGGCTCTACAACGTGAACAGTAATATTGCTATCCATTTAATGTAAACTTTCTTTCTATGTAGTTTTATGCAATTCGCTAATGTTATTGTAGTATGCTTGTGTTTGTAAAATTTATTCGACGGTATTAATACAGCGCACTGACATGCCGCGATGCGACCAGCTTGCGAAGTTTAATTCTACGCCATCTTTTGTGAGGCCCATGTAAGATACGGAGTTGGATCCCCAGTAAGCGCCAATTTCGCCTCGCCAGGAGTTTTGGTCGTTAATAATCTTTCCGGCATAGATAAAGTTATTTGGGAAGCTTCGCCAGTTATTAGAAGCCTCGAATGAGGATTGCTGGTTGTCACCATTGCCACCCATTATGACGTCAAGACGGGAGAATGAGCCATTCTCGTCGGTCTGATAGCCGGTTGGCAGTCTCCAGCCAGTTGGACAAATGTCGCCATTCTGTATCCATTGATTGTAGATATTGCCTGCATTGGCGGAATATTTGTTGTAGTAATTGCCATAGGAAGCAACACTATCATTAAAGTTAGCGTGACGATTGTAAGTGAATTCTTGGCTAAATGCCGGACTTACAGTAGTGTGGGCTGTGTTTTGAGTATTTAGCATGGATTGTTCTATACAATCCGTAGTGTCGCTGTAACACCATTCACTAAAATCGCTCGATGATGAAAGATGATTAGATGTGGTCTGATCCGCGTAACTATTGGTTAGTGGGAGTGCTGGGTTGTTAGTATGAGTACTAGATAATTCTACACTATCGTCTAGGCGTAGGTTTTCAGTCATCCAACAGTTGCCATCGGCTAGTCTGGCAATTGTATAGATATTATTATCCCTTGTGTCAGTAAGAGCGGTGATAGTGTTTTTGCCTACTGTAAGTATACCGTTGTTGAATGTTGTGGCTGTGAGGTTACTACAGCCGGTCCAGTTTTGTAATGCGATTGGATTACTACTATTGTCTTTTTCAGCAGGTACCCAGATAGCATAAAGTCTCATTACGCCAGTATTGGATGGATCTATCGTGATGGTTTGGTTTGGACCGTAGATAGTAGGATTATTGGCTTCATTGTCATCTTGGAGATGCTCCCATGCGTCGGCATCTTCGCTCCAGCCCACGAAGCCATGACCCGCTTTAGTAAAGTTGGAAGCAAGGAGGTCGACCTGTTTCTCGGTAGATTCTACATCTGAAGTGTATTGTTTTACGCCATCCATATTAGTAGTACTATCTGCGCCGTTGCCGTCATAGACAATCATGGCTCGCATAGGTATCGTGCAGCGTACTGCGCTACCAAAGGCTTTGCTGTGGGCTTGTGATCCGGCATTTATCCAATAGCTACTTAGCGCAAGGTTATAAGCGCTTGTTGTCCAATATGGAGTGGAAGACCAGTAATATCCGGCTCCGCCACGACTATCAGGTGCGTTTTCGTACCAGATACCAGAATAGACAAAGTTATTTGGGAAAGAGCGCCAGTTGCTTGAGCCTTGTGCCTCGTTATTACCTCCCATTAGATTATGAAGATAGTAGAACCCGCCGCGTAAGTTTCCTCTTGTTCCCTCTTCGCTACCGCCATTTGGTAGTTGCCAACCGGCTGGACAAATATCACCATTCGCATAAACATATCTACCATGCTCTTGTTTACCATTTCCTGCCGTTGCAGAATACCAGTTGTAATAGTTACCGTAGGAGACGATATTTTCATTTAGAGCTTCACGCCCATTGCTTAAATCTTCTGTATAAACCGGAGATGAAATTGTTTGTGTGGTGTTGTTAGTGTTTAACATGGATTGATCATAGCAAGAGGCGTCGTCCCATCCTGTGCACCAACTATCGCTAGTGGAAGACAGATAGTTAGATACGGTTTGTTCTGCATAGCTATTCGTAATTGGAAGGGATGGATTATTTGTATTATTTACGGACAATTCAGTCCCATTACTTAGACGTAAATTTTCTGTCATCCAGCAACCACCATCGGCGAGCCGGGCGACCGTATAAACATTACCGTCTCTGATGTCTTGGAGTGCGGTAATGGTATTTTTGCTTACGGTTAGCGTATTTGTAGAGCTATCAAAGGTAGTGGCAGTAAGATTACTGCAACCGGTCCAGTTTTGGAGCGCAATCGGATTGCCATTGTTGTCCTTCTCGACTGGTGCCCAAATTGCATTTAGAACCAATTCGCCCTTTTCGTTAAGTTGTGATATGACATCTTCGTCTACGGCAACAGTTTGGCTTGGTCCATAAATAGTAGGGTCGTTAGAGTTGTCGTTATCTGTAAGATGCTCCCAGGCTTCTGCGTCTGTGCTCCATCCAACGAAACCATGACCATCTTTTTTGAAGTTCGGCGCAATGAGGTCGATTTTGAAACCAGCTGTCGCTAAGTCCATCGAATAGCCATATTGTTTGATTTGATCCATATCCGTACCAGCGTTCGCACCGTTGCCATTATAGACGACTTCTATACCTCGTTTCCAGATAGCATAGAGAGTCACGTCGCCGTTACTTAGATCAAGAATGCCTTCGACGTCCTTTTGGTTAGCGTAGGTTGGGGTGGTAGCGTTTGGGTTTTCATCCCACCCAATCAGCTTATGCGAAAGGATTGAGCTCGGCTCTTTATATGTCCCAGAAGTACTCACATTTGGATTATACGAGACTGTCTTTGCGTAGTAACCGTAGCCATCGCCACCGCAACAACCACTATCGCTGTCGGTCGTGTAGGCAAAAGTAATAGTCCCACTTGGTATATAGAGGGTTTTATCATTTATTTTTCTGTCGAAGATATATTTACCATTAGAATCGAATTCTTTGATGCTGTCTTCGTTATCCCAGTTTGCTGACGCTGTATAGTCCGGGTGGTCCCCGCTCCAGATGCTGAAGTAGTCATTTGATGGCGGCCATGGAGTATCGCCGGAGCCTTTATAGATATGGAAGTAGGTATTACTATATTCGGAGCCGCCGTATACGGCAGTGATGTTTAGGTCGGTGCCATATCTGCCGTCCTGTACGCCTTCGTCGTTGAGGTTAGGTGTATGTAGGTAGACGGTTTCGCTTCGGTTGCCTGGTATATACTTAACGGTATTCGTAGTTTGCTCTTCGTTGCCATCAAAATATAAGCCATTGCCATTAAAGGTTACGGTAGTTACGGCATTCTCTTCTGCTTCGTAGCTGATGACGAGGCCACTATAGGTACCATATGGTAAATCTGGGGTTACATAGATACCGTAGTAGACGATGGTTTCGTCGCCTGCTGGGGTTTCTGTATATCCCGTGGATTTAACGGCTAACGCATCTTCCTCTGTCTCCGGCAAGGCAACAAAAGTTGCGTCGTTTTCTGAGCTTGGCTGGGTTAGAGCGAAGCCCCAAGTGTTATTCGTGAGAGACGATGGCTCGTCTGTTGGCGCGATTAGTGAGATAGCTTCGTCTGAGCCTTCTTTGGTGAGCTTTGTGGTTTTGGCATAGGAACTGATTGAATAGCCTGCCGAAGTGGCTTCTTTGAACTTGATAGAAACTGGCACGTAAGCGAAGACTGGTTCATCGCCTAATTCTATAGTAAGATCGGCATTCTCTGCTGTGACTAAAGAGTCGCTTTCCTCTGTGTCATCAGCATTAATGTTAGTAACAACAAGTGTAGTAAGAGCAAAAAGAGAGATTAGAACTGGGATTACTGACGCTTTTGTGGTAAAAAAGCGAGAGAATCTTATGGTTTTACCGCGCTTTTTGGTATAAATAAAGATCGGCAATTGTATTAGTATTACTAGTACTAAAATAGCACTCAATAAAAGAGTGTCTCCTGATCCGCCCAAAAATAAACCAGTGTTTGGAACCGTAGAGTTGCTGCCCGGTTCTACGACATGAACGGTAATACCGCCATCCATTGAATAAATCTCCCTTACTCCTTTTTGGTTATACAACTCGCTTTGTATAACTCGCTAATGCTATTATATCATGCTTATTTTTAAATAAAATAATTCGGTTATGCATTTTGAAGTCAAGAAAAAGGCCCCTCGATGAATGAGGGGCTTGCAATGGTCAGCAACCTGATTTTGTTTCGGCCATTCTTGAGTATTCACTCGCCGTGGCGAGCAGTCTTTGATACTCGTAGATGTTTGTTTCGTGTGTTGCTATCAAAAGGTACTTTGTCGAAATCTGCTGATAGAGTTTTTTTATCTCTCCTATCAGCTGTTTTTCTTTTTCCGTGAATTTTGTCGTCTCTTCTATAAGCTCATTGTCGAGTGCGTTTTTTTTCTCGTAAATTATTTGCGAGTTCTTGCCTCTTTTTCGTGAGGCAATCTTCGAGGGAGTGGATTTCTCCCATTAAACTGTTTGTGAGTATTGCTTCCTCGTCAATAAGCTCGCCGTTGAGTCTATTGTTTTCTTTCTGCACTGCCATTTTACCACCTCCTTCAGTGTATGTTTTTGGCGATGCATGGTTAATTATACCAGAAAAATTGATAAAGTCAAAACTAAGCATAATCAATGTGTTTTTTGATAAAGTCAGGAACTTGTTGGTTGGGTTCGCGATATAATATTTGTATGACTTTGTTTGGTACGGATCAGAGCAAATGGCAAGCCGATACGGTGACGGAAGGCGATTTTATTATTCTTAAAGCTACCGAAGGGGCTGGTTATGTTGATTCGTCTTGTGATACGAAGTATCAGATGAATAAAGCTGCGGGAAAACTTCTCGGCGTATATCATTTTGCACGTCCAGATTTGAATGACGCTATTTCTGAGGCGAAGTTTTTTGTCGAAAATATACGTGGATATCTAAATGAGGCGATTCTTGCGCTGGATTGGGAACAGCCTGGTACACAGAATAACGTCGATTGGGCAAAGGCCTGGTTAGACGAAGTCTATAAACTAACAGGTGTTAAGCCATTAATATACATGTCTGCTTCTGTTGTAATTGCCTATGATTGGAGCGAAGTCGCAAATGCTGACTATGGACTATGGATAGCTGGATATCCGGATTTGCGTAGTTCTTGGGACTTGCCTGAGTTTCACTATTCGACTGGGGCTTGGAAATTTTATGCATTGTGGCAATTTACGAATTCGCACGGTTCGCTCGATAGGGATGTGTTTATGGGTGACAAAAGAGCTTGGCGTTTGTATGCGAAGGTTTACGAGAAAAGGATTGAAACTCCAGAGAAGGCTGAACTACTTGTTGAACGGGAATTATTGGATTTTGATAAACCTGAGAAAGAGCCTAAGCTAAAACAAAACAAGGACGCTAAAAAAGAAACACAGGTCGAGGTTAAACAAAAAGCTAAGCCAGAGAAACGGGCGGCTTCGAATGACGATAACAAGAATAGTAAAACTAAACAGAAAAAGACCGCCGGACGTTTGACTAGCGTGGAAGGTGTGAGCGGCGAGAGTATAAAGTCTGAAAACGGCGAAGAATATTATGTAATTGAGCCTGGCGATACCTTATCAATGATCAGTTTGCGCTTTCATACGGACATTATGACACTCTGTATTTGGAATGGAATTATGGATCCTGATTTAATTTATGCTGGCGATAAGATTCGCGTAAAATAAACATAAACACTAGATATAGCGTTTATTTGTCTCTTTAGGACGCTATTTTGTAATAAAACTAATAAAATACTAGACTAGGATTATTCCTGCTTTTGCTTATAATCAAAAGCATGGTGAAGAAATATTTAATGTATTTGCTGCGTTGGCAGTTGTCTACGCCAATATTGGCGATATGTTTATCATTCTTTAACTTTGGAAACTTTTGGAACACTGTCTTAGCCAATTTGATTGGTGGTTTGATATTTTTCTGGGTTGATCGTTTGATTTTTAGTGACAAGAAGAAAGCGGCCAAGAAGAAGATTGAGCGAGAGTCGCAAGTCAATCCAGCGGTTGCAGAAGAGTAAAAAATCGCCCTTTAGGGGGGCGATTTTTGGCTAAAACTTTACGCTTTTTTCTGTGTCGTAAGTTGTATTATTAAGTCTTATGTAAATATTATATAGGCCACTCAGTTCTTGCGAATTAATATATCGTTCGATATGGATGTTTTCGCCAAGTTGTTCGTTTTCTACGAAAGATGACACGCAAAGCGCTGCGTGGGCTTCTTTACTAGCACGAAATTTATACTGTCGCTTTTCGAAGCCTTTGGTAAGAATAACATCAAAGCTGCTGCCTTCAGCAAAGTCGCCCGTAATGCCTAGACGGTCTTCCTCGGCCTTGAGCTCAATATTATGGGCTTTATAATCGGCGTTTATCCTCTTGGTGCCTGACATTAAGCCATATTCGACATTATTAGCTTCGCTCTTGATGAGGTTTCCCGCTCTTCTAGCCCTGCCTAGAGTTAAATTGCCTTCATCGTTATAATATGCAGGTAGTTTTTCGGCGCGATAGGTATTAATTGGTAGCTTTATTTCAAAAATTGTTTCGTCGTCTTTTTGTTCTACTGTATCTGATAGTAATTCGTCAGCATTAGTAATGCCAGCCGGTTGATTTTGAGGCTCGCCGTTTTTCTTGGAAATGCCACCACTTGAGATGAGATAGTGACCTGCTTGAAGGTAATCTACGTCGGAAATATATGGCGAATAGAATTCGCTACCGCGTTCTTTGCCGTATTGGTAAATTTGTTCGATAGTTCGAGCTTCGCTATCTATGCGATACATCACGGCGCGAGAATAACTGTTTGTGGCCGGAATATAGTTTTCGGCGATTTTAGACTTGTTATTGCCGTTGTCAAAGAGGAAGATATCGCCTTCTGGTGTGACCATAGCGGCGTGTTGGCTCCATTGCCATTCGAAATTATCGCCGATTGGGGTGAAGAAATAATTAGCGTAACTTTCTGGCCAGTTAGTTTTGTCGCCAATTATCCAATCGAGTTCGCCTGAAGCATAGTTAATGGCAATTACGGTGTCTTGGTGGCGACCAGAAAGAATGATGTCATTGGCATTTTCGTCATACCAGACGGAATTATTATGGAACCAATCTGCGCCAGAATAATTTTCGTTACCAGTGTTTTCTTTTGGTAGAATTTTCTTGAGATCGAAGTTTTTTATAATGTTGCCCGTTTCGCGATCAATCTCGACGATATAGTCTTCGACCGTGTCGCTGGTTGGGGTGAAGTTATCGCTCGCGACGAGAAGGTTGCCGTTTGGCATTTCGAAGTAATCATGATGATAGCCGCCGGGAATGCTATATTCTTTGTAAATTTTGCCAAGCAAATCTATTTCGTAGAGACCGGTCATATAGTACGGTGTATTCGCGAGTCGTTCGGTACTAATCAAAAGATGCCCGTTTTTGAGACGCGCATTATCCCATGCGGTTTGTTGATCAAGATACCAACGCACATCGCCGCTAATATCGTAGGCGGCGGCTAGATTTTTGCCACTAGGCATGAAAAAGTAGAGACTATTGTCAAGTTGTTCGTGATTGACGGTGCTAATTTCTGCCCTTGCGACGCTTTCCGGCAGAGGTGCTGTTCTAATGCTGATAGTGCTGATGTTTTGTTGGCCGTTGATTTCGTAGCTCATCTTGATTGTGTTGTCGTAGTCGGCGTAGAGGCCATAGATTGGGAGATAATGCTCCGTGGTGGCAGGAAAAGTGTGCGAAATTGATGTTTTTTCGTCTTTGCCTTGAATTGTGACTGTTGGCGCAATGGCTTCGTTAGTTTTGAAGATTATCAGGGCGGTTAATGGTGAGTTTTTGTATGGGTTTAGGATAATTTTCGGTTCGTTAAAGCTGGTATTATCGGTTGTGAAGGCTTCTTCGTATTGTGCTTGCTTGGTTACGAGGCTCGCCTCCGTCTCGAGACGGGAATGCCCGCGGAATAACCCAATGGCCCCCATATAGATGAGAATTGCAAAAAATGATACGAAAATTAAGGTAAAAAAGATATTAACTAAGGTTTGTAAGGCCTTTTTAGCGCTTGGTTTTTTATTGGCTGATGACTTATCTTGTGTCATTTTGACCTCCTACTTGTTATATATTTTAACATAAGCAAGCTCGATATCTTTTCTGTTACAATTTAGGGTAGATGTAAACATAGACTTTATGGAGTATTTGAATTTATGAAGAAGACTAAACTAAAGGGTTTTACTATTATTGAGGTCGTTCTTGTCTTGGCTATTGCTGGTCTTATTTTTCTAATGGTGTTTATTGCTTTGCCAGCCCTTCAGCGTTCGCAACGCAATACTCGTCGTCGCGAGGATATGGCGCGTATTATGAGCGCAGTTACTGATTATCAGGCAAACAATGGTGGTAGAGTACCTTTAACTGGCGTGGTTGTTAGTAGTGGCGGCAGCGACTATAACGCAGCGGCATTGGACGAAGATTTTCCTATTAGATATATCGACGAAGAGTTGAAGAGTGGTCCGAAAAGTACTGGAAGTGGGAAAATTGGTCGCAAAATTTATACTTACGAATGCCAAGCGGGTAAAAGTTGCGATCAATTTAGGGACCCGGATGGCTCGTTATATAAAATTGCTGCTTCAGGTCCAGATTTAGGCCATGCAGACCAGTACACACATGATTTTGACCATGTTATTTATATCACCTCTGGTGTTATTTGCAGTGATACTGATGAGCAAGCCGTAAAAAAGACTGGGAATCCGAACGATTCTGCAGTACGTTACGTTCTTGAAGGCGGTTCGATCTATTGTAACGATAATAATTAATCAAAAAAATATCACTCGAAATCGAGTGATATTTTTTGTTCTTAGAGCGATTAACGCTTGCTGAACTGTTCGCGTTTGCGGGCACCGCGGAGACCGTAGTGCTTGCGTTCTTTTTCGCGTGGGTCGCGCTTCATGAGACCTGCCTTCTTTAGCACTGGGCGGAATTCTGGGAATTCGAGAACCAATGCGCGAGAGATGGCGAGCTTGATAGCGTCAACCTGTCCGGCGGCGCCGCCACCCTTAACGAGGACGGTTACGTCGTATTCTTTCTGCTTCTGAACAAGTGCGAGTGGATCGGTTACTTCAGCGAGAAGAGCCTTATTGTTGCAGAAGTAATCTGCGGCGGCTTTACCGTTGATAGTAAGTTCACCTTTGCCCTTGTAGAGACGAGCAGTGGCGGTTGCAGCCTTGCGGCTACCGTTGCCATAAGTGTATTTCGCGTTCTTGGCTGGCATTACTTAATCTCCTTTGGGGTCTGAGCAGTATGGCTGTGCTCTGCGCCGGCGAAGACGCGGAGACGCTTCATGCGTTCAGCTTGTAGTTTGTTCTTTGGGAGCATACCGGCAACTGCCTTCTTAACAGCGAGAGTTGGATCTTTCTCGATGATTTCAGCGAGTGTAAGATCGGTCAAGCCGCCCGGGAAGCCAGAGTGGCGGTAGTAATGCTTGTCGGTCATCTTGTCGCCAGTAACTTTGAGGTTCTTGGCGTTAATGACAACGACATAGTCACCGTTATCGGTGTGAGGCGTGTAGGTAACTTTAGACTTGCCCATGAGCTTGTCTGCGATTACGACGGCCAATTTACCTAGTGGTAAAGTAGAAGCGTCGATAATCCACCATTCACGTGCGATTTCGGAGGACTTTTGGCTATAAGTTTTCATACTTACTTCTCCTCCTTAGCTGCCTTCTTCTCAGCTTTCTTAGCTGGTTTTGGCATGTCTTTAATATCGTCAACGAAAGAAATAGTTGCCATTTCGGTGTTGTCGCCAACACGGAAACCGTTGCGTTCGATGCGGAGATAACCGCTGTCGCGCTTAACTTGTGGGGCAATGACATCTACGAGGTAGTTGCCAATTTCTTGATCGTCGAGGCGGGCAATCACGAGACGACGCGAAGCGAGGTCGCCGCGCTTAGCAAGCGTGATAAGCTTTTCTGCTGGGCGGCGAATTTCCTTAGCTTTTGCGAGAGTTGTGTTGATTGCCTGGTATTTGAAAAGGGAGCGCATCAAACCGCGTACGAGTGCGGTGCGTTGGTCGGTTTCGCGACCGAACTTGCGACCCTTATATCCATGGCGATGCATTTTAGATATTTAACTCCGTAAGTTTATCTTTGACTTCGTCAAGCGCCTTAGCACCGAAGCCCTTAAGCTCTTTGAGATCGCTCTCGCTGAGGCTCTTGAGCTGTGCAACGGTATGAATATCGTTGTTGAGTAAAGCGTTTGCGGTGCGAGCCGAAAGACCAAGCTCTTCGATTGGAGTCGTAGAGCCAGATTCTGCTTCTTCTTTACCTGCAGTTGGTGCTGGTGCGGATTCGACAGTAGTGCTACCGGCTAGTGCTTGATATTGGTTAACCAAGATAGCGGCTGCTTCTTCGAAAGCTTCGCGTGGCGTAATGGTGCCATCGGTGTCAATCGTAAGAGTGAGCTGCTGAAGGTTGGTGTCCTGGCCAACGCGAGTGTTTTCTGCGTTGTAACGTACACGTAGAACTGGGGTGAAAACGGCATCGAGGGCGATCATGTCGCTGTGGATGCGGTCTGCACTAGATTGTTCGACCGTGAGGTAGCCACGACCTGTATCGACGACTAAGTCCATCTTCAAAGTGAAGTTTGGATCATCGATTGTACAGATAACCTGTTGTGGGTTAGCAAGTTCGATGTCGGCTGGAAGTTTGATGTCGCCAGCTTTGACAACGCCTGCACCCTTCTTTTCGAAATGAATCTCAACTGGGCTATCAGAGTGAGACTTGAAGTGGATATTCTTGAGATTAAGCATGATATCCACGGTATCTTCTTTGATGCCTTTGATGGCTGAGAATTCATGATTGGTGCCTTCGATGCGGAATGCAACGATGGCGGCACCTTTGATGCTGGATAGGAGAACGCGACGTAGTGAATTACCAAGTGTATTACCGTAGCCGTAATAAAGTGGCTTGATAATAAAGCTTGAACTGTTTTCACCAAGGTCCTTGATCTCTGCTAGTTCTGCTTCATGAATTACTTTTGTCATAGTTCTCCTTTAGCGTGAGTAATACTCGACGATTAGCTGTTCGTTGATGCCCACCTCTGCTTCTTCGCGCTTTGGTGTTCCTGTGATTTCTACCTTCAAATTTTTGAGGTCAGATTTCATCCAGGAAAGAGTTTGTGCCTCGCCGTTTAGATTGGCGAAGTAAGTGTTCTTCTTGGATTTTGGACGTACTTCAAGAACGTCACCGGCACTAAGGCGGATTGATGGAATGTCAATACGCTTGCCGTTGAGGGTGAAGTGTCCGTGAGAAACGAGCTGACGAGCGGCGCGACGGGTGCTAGCTAGGCCTGCACGGTAAACGACGTTGTCTGCGCGGCGTTCGAGGAAGTTGAGCAGGTTTTCGCCTGTCATACCTTCGGCGCGCTGTGCTTCGCGCATCAATTTGGCGAACTGCTTTTCGAGCAGACCATAGATGCGGCGAACTTTTTGCTTTTCGCGAAGCTGTGTGAGGTAGAGACTACCACCACGAACTCGCATATCGGCATGTTGACCAGGAATACCGGTCTTCTTTGCCATGACTTTCTGCGCTTTTGGAGCAAGTGCATAACCTTCACGGCGAGATTGTTTTCCAACTGGTGATAAATCACGTGCCATTATGGTTTCCTTTCTCCTTTAGGACGGCAACCACCATGTTTGATTGGTGTCTTGTCCGTAATGCTATTGATCTGGATGCCTAGAGTGCTGAAGGCGCGGATGGCGCTGTCGCGACCAAGACCGATACCTTTAACAAAGACATCGACGCTGCTCATGCCGTGATCACGCTTAGCGATTTCGGCAACTTTTTCTGCAGCAACTTGCGCAGCATAGGCGGTGCCTTTCTTGGAACCGCGGAAGCCGTTAGCTCCAGCTGATGAAGCGGCGAGAACTTCGCCTTTCTTGTCGCTGACGCTGACGATAGTGTTATTGAAAGTTGCTTGAATGTGAACCTGGCCGGCCTGGACAACACGTTTGCCCTTTTTGCCTTTAGCCTTGGTTGCTTTTGCTGGCTCCACTTCAGGAGCTTTTGTAGCTTGAATATCTTCTGACATACTAACTCCTTATACTCCTTAAGTTTTACTAGCTGCTTTTGGCTGTGCACCGCCGACGGCGATAGCCTTACCTTTGCGGGTGCGCGCATTCGTGCGGGTGCGCTGACCGTTGACTGGTAGACCTGCCTTGTGGCGGAGCCCCTTGTAGGAATTGATATCCTTGATACGTTTAATATTGTTTGTCACGAGGCGCTTCAAGTCTCCTTCAACGGAATATTTACTAGAAATAATATCGTTGAGCTTCTGCTCTTCAGCCTCGGTGAGATCTTTCACCCGAGTGGTCGGCTCAATTTTAGCCGCCGCAAGGATGGCTTTGCTTGTGGTGCGTCCAATACCATAAACGTAAGTCAAGCCAATCCAGACTTGCTTGTCGCTTGGTAGTGTTACACCGGCGATTCTTGCCATGCTTAACCCTGCCTTTGTTTATTCTTAGGTTTCTTCTTGTTGATGATACGAAGCACGCCTTTGCGACGCACAATAATATCGTCAGGGCTAATTTTCTTTACACTTGCACGTACTTTCATGTAAATGAAAATTTCCTTTCCGAAAACTTACGTTACGATATAGTGAAAAACTAGCAGTCGCTAGCTTTTACCTCCCGTAGCAATCTTGTTTTCGATTAAATTTAATCTTTTTGGCGGTAGCTGATTCGCCCCTTCGTGAGATCGTATGGGGTTAATTCAACGTCCACCTTGTCGCCCGGCACGAGGCGGATATAATTCTTTCGCATTTTACCCGACATGTGAGCAACTATAACATGGCCATTCTCAAGCTCGACACGAAAAGTAGTACCAGGAAGATTTTCAACGATCTTTCCGGTTAATTTAATTACTTCCTTCTTACTGGCCGAACTAGCGGAATCACTAGAACGCTTAGCGGCCTTTTTGGCCGACCTGGTCGATCTCTTTTGACTAGCCATAAATTACAAGTCCTATTGTATCAAAAAGTCAAGAAAAAATCAACAGAAAGTTAGCTATAAGACTAACGATTTGTCATACTTATTTACAATTTCTATATTGCAATAAAAAGAATCTATCAGCAAGCGTTCCTTGTCTTTGCTTGCGAATAGATTGCTTTTTATTGGATTGTTCCTTGTTTTTGCTCGTAAACGGATTATGTTTATTGTTTTGTTGCCCTAACCAAGACAAACGAGTCATCCCCATTGCCAATACTAATCAAGGATAGTGTTTCCTTGCCTTCGCGACGTTGTTGTGCGGTTGGTAAAACTTCGGCGCTGTCTTTTTTGGATGTTATATTAATACTTTCGACTTCGTATGTGTATAGATTGCCGTCGCCGCTTTCGATTTCGATTTTGTCGCCTTTTTCAAGGCTATCTAGATTATGTAGGGCGCCTTTTTCACCGTTATAGCTATTGATCCCGGTGATAATAATGACGCCATCTTCTCCGGGGTTCGATGAGCCGGTATACCATGCGGCTTCTTGGATATTTTCTGAGATTTGAAATGAGCCGTTATTGGCGACACTTTTGCCGCGAATGATTGTATCGACTTTAGTGCGCTCGATTCGTAGATATCTAGGCGACTTTGCCTCTACTTGAAATGCTGCATAGTCTGCATCGCTAATATCGTTGTCTTTCAAGCCGTTAAGGTTTGGTAGTCCAGTAATTACGGATTGCGCTTTGGCGCGTGGGGTAACGGTTTGTTCTTTATAATACGTCTTTTCCCAAAAGAAGACTTTTCCGAAACAGACTAGAATTGCGATTGTTAGGCCCCACCCTACAATCCTTGTTATTGTCGTGATTGTACGATTAATTTTTAATGCCATTATTTTTCCTTATTTATAATCGTCGTATGTGACCATGAGTGCACGTGAGTTGATTGAGCGCAGGTTTTCGATTGCGACCGTAACTACGATCAATAGGCTGGTTCCAGAAATAGAAAGACCAAGTGGCGTGCCGAGGGTTTGAATCGAGATAAAGTCAACAATGTATGGCGTTAAAGCGATGATACCGAGCGAAATAGAACCAAAGAGATTGAGGCGGTTCATGATTTTGCTGAGGTATTTTTCGGTTTCTTTGCCTGGGCGAACGCCTTCGATAAAGCCGCCTTGCTTTTGGATGTTCTCGGCGTAATCTTGAGTATTGAATACGATACTAGTATAGATGTAGGTAAATAGGATTACGAGCAAGAAGTAGGCTGCTGGGTAAACGTAGCTTTCCCAAGTTAAACCAACGGCTGCATTGTAGTTGCTTGCGTTTGGTGCGCTAAAGAGTTTGACTAACATCTGTCCGATTTCACTTGAGGCATCGTTGCGTTGAATAAGTTGTCCAATAAATGATGGAATGCTCAGGAAGGAAACAGCGAAGATGACCGGAATAACACCCGCCGAAATGAGTTTGATTGGCATAATGCTTTTTACGCCGCCGTAAGCACTGTTGCCGTGGACGCGCTTAGCGTAGTTGATTGTAACGATGCGTTGCGCCTCATTAATTTTAACAAGAAGATAAAGTACAACGATCAGTCCAGCTATGATGGCGAGAATAATCCAAAAATATGTTGGGTTGACTGGTAGATTGAACCAACCGAACATGCTGAGCGTGCCGTCGCTGGTGTCCATAAGACCTTGGACGAGTGCTGCGAAGGTGTTTGGGAAGTTTGCAATAATACTGCAAAGGATAATTGTAGAAGTACCGTTGCCGATGCCCTGTTCGGTCATGAGCTCACCTACCCACATGAGGAGCATGGATCCAGCCGTCATACAGGTAACGCCTAGTACCCAGCCAGAGGCGGTTAAGGATACGGTGTTGGTGGTGCCGATTGATAGGACTTCCTTTGTGAGGATATAGATATAAGCGATTGATTGGATAATCGCGAGTGGCACTGTAAGAATACGTGTCCACTGGTTAATCTTGCGACGACCAACTTCGCCGTCTTTGCTGAGTTCTTCGAGTTGTGGAATACCCTTGGTAAGAACCTGCATAACAATCGACGCGGTAATGTATGGCGAAAGACCAACCAAAATTATCGACATGGAGGTAAGGCCGCCACCGGAAATTAGGTTGATGAAGCCACCAAGATCGGTGCTCTTTACGAGATTGTCGACTGCCTCTCTAAATGTTGCTGTGTCGCCCAATGGAACTGGAACGTGCGCAAGAATGCGATAGCCGATTAGGAGGCCTACTACAGCAAGGATGCGCTTTCGCATGTCTTTGTTTTTCAAAGACTTGAAAATCGTCTTAAAATTCATGATACCTCTTTATTAACTTCTTTAATATTATCATAGTTTTAGGTTTAAGACGATAAAAGCATTAAAAAATATCCCCGAAGGGATATTTTTTGTATTGCTTAAGCTTCTTTGTTAGCTTTTTGGCGCTGTGGAACCATGACTTTCTTGAAGCTACCGCCCGCTTTCTTGATTGCTTCGATAGCAGTCTTGCTAGCGAACTGAGTTTCGAGATCGATTTTGTTCTTAATTTCGCCACGAGTGATAACCTTGACGCTAGCGTATGGGTTAGCGATAAGGTTAGCCTCAGCTAGCTTAAAGTTGTCGACTTTGCCCTTGAGAGTATCAAGAGTGTCAGTGTAAACAACCTGAGCCTTAGCGTGAAGAGATTTGAAGCCCTTCATCTTTGGAATAGCTTGCATGATAGCGCGCTGACCGCCCATGAAGCCTGCTGGCATCTTGCTGTGACCGGTGCGGGATTTCTGGCCCTTGGTACCACGACCTGCGGTTTTACCCTGACCAGCCGCAATACCGCGACCGACACGCTTGCGAGAGCTATTCGCAATCACGTTTAGTTCGTTGTATTTCATTTATTTGTCCTCCTTAGCGGCGGCTTTCTTCTCGGCTTTTTTCTTACCTTGATTTGCTAGCCAGTCGTTTTTAGGAACCTGTTGGCGAAGACCTTCGATAACAGCATAGGCGATGTTTGCCTTGTTAGTAGAACCGAGGGACTTGCTGACGAGGTTTTTGACACCGGTTAGACCGATGATCGAACGAATGACGCCACCGGCAATAATACCAGTACCAGGAGCGGCTGGCTTCATGAGAACATGGGCGCCAGTAACTTTGGTTTCAACTTCGTGGCAGATTGTCTCACCATCGATGTTGAAGGTAATCATATTTTTCTTTGCACGGCGTTCAGCCTTCTGGACGGCTGCAGTAACGTCGTTACCTTTAGCCATACCAACACCGATTTTGTTCTTGTGGTTACCTACGGCGACCAAAGCTTGGAAGCGCATGCGGCGACCACCAGCAACGGTGCGACTAACGCGATTAATGCTAATATTTACGGAATCAAATTCTTTCTTGACTTCGTCGGCTGCGCGGCGGTTGCGACGGTTGTCACGGCGGCGACCACGGAAGTTGCCGTTTTCGCGGGCTTCTTTAGCTGCGCTAGCTTCTTTGTTCAAGCGAGTAGTACCTGATTCGTTGATAACTTTTGCTTGCTTGTTTTCCATATTAGAACTCCAGTCCTTCCTTGCGTGCTGCGTCTGCTAGTGCGCTGAGGCGGCCTGCATAAAGGCGTGAGCCACGATCGAAGACAACTTTTTCGATCTTAGCTTTCTTAGCTTTCTTTGCGATTTCGCTACCGATCTTTGCGGCGAGTTCGGTTTTGCTGCCCTTGTCTTTGCTACTAACAGTAGTGGCGTAAGCTAGGGTGATACCTTTATCGTCGTCGATAATCTGAGCGATGATGTGCTTATTGCTGATGTTTACGCTAAGGCGTGGGCGTTCAGCGGTGCCATGAATCTTTGCACGAGTGCGATTTGCTCTAAATTCTGCTTTCATGGTTTACTTCTTTCCTGCCTTACCGGCCTTACGGATAATAACTTCATCAACGTACTTAATACCTTTGCCCTTGTATGGTTCTGGTTTCTTAAGTGCGCGGATTTCTGCGGCGACCTGGCCGACTTTTTGTTTGTCGATACCACTGACGGTAATGGTCATCTTGTCGACTTTAAGCTCGATACCTTCTGGAGCTTTATATTTGACTGGATGACTAAAACCGAGTGCCATTTCGATTTCTTTTGGACCACCGCTTAGGCGGAAGCCAACACCATTGATTTCGAGCTTTTTCTCGAAACCTTTAGTAACGCCCTGAACGGCGTTGTTGAGTAATGCGCGCTGAAGACCATGCCAAGCACGTGACTTTGGCTCGTCGTCGCTACGCGTTACGATGATTTGGTTACCCTCGACCTTAGTCTGGGTGTTCTCCTGGACAGGGACAGTAAGCGTGCCTTTAGGACCAGCGACGGTGATTTCGGTGTCGCCGACCGTAATTGTCACGCCTGCTGGGATGTCAACAGGTAGTTTTCCGATACGACTCATACGTTCCTTTTGTTAATAATATCTCGGCTATTTTATCACAAAAAGACCTCTACTGCAAGAGGTCAATCTGATATGCTATGAGATTTATTTATAGTTTGCGCTACGCAGTGTACTGATGATCGTATCGAATTGTACGCCGTAGGTATCATAATCTGGAGTCATGATAGTTGCGCTGTAATTGTTGATTTGTAGAACTACTGCTTTGCCGGTTCTCGAATCTGCTTTTTTGTCAAGTTTTCCGGTAAAGATGCTGCCAGTAAGGCCGTTTTGGCTGTGTGCCTGAGAACTAATAAGATTATTTTCGTACTGTTTAATCTGGTTTTCGTAATTTGTTGAGTTAATTTTAAATATTAAGCCTTGGTTTTCGCTATTGAGTGGTTTGACGTATTCTGGACTAAAATAGGCGGTAAAGCTTGGCTCAGTACTGCTATCGTTTGCGATATAGACATTCCAATCTTTTGGATATTCAAAGGTTAGTGCGCCGAAGTTGCTTGGTCCAGTGAATTCACGTGTGGTTTTCTTAGTGCGAATTTCGTAGTTTTGTTCATCTTGAGTTTTTTGCTCGGCTTTAGCATTATCAACCTTGATACTGCGGTCGGCGAGAACTTCACGATTGAGTTCGTCGTACTGGGTGTAGCAATAGATTGCACCTCCAACGGCTGCGCCTGCGATGATAAAGATGAAGATGATTAGGATGATTTCGCCGATATGGGATTTTTTCTGAACTGGGGCCGGTGCTGGGGCTGGCGCTTGCATGATTTGTGGAGCTGCCATCATTGGGGTTGGCATGGCTTGCATTGTCTGCATAGAGGGCGCCACCTGTGGCTGTGGCGTTTGCTGGTGTTGTTGATATGGACTATTTTGCATGAAGTTTGGTGGTGTTTGTTGTGGGGCGTTTTCAAAATTGGCAAGATTAACCCGATTGGCGGGATTGTATGGGTCATTTTCATTGATACGACCATAGTTATTTTCGTATGCGTATTTATCTAGAGGGTTTGGCGCTCCCCCGTTTGGGTTTTTGTTGTTATCGCCACTTTTATTCATAGTTTTATTCTACTTCATCTATATTAATTTTTCAATTAGCTAATGCTTGGGCTAAATCGTTAGAAGCGCGAGCTGTGAGCCGTTTCGGATATTAGTATTTCTGATTAGGATGTTATTGGAATACATTTGGCCAGTGCGTTTATTGTAGAGATTGACGTTTAGGTCGTCGCTTAATTCTTCGTAGTGCTCTTTGAGCATTTTTTTGATTTGCTTTATGCAATAGCCGACAGTTTTATTAACTGGTATATAGAGCTCGTATTGTTCTTCGATTTCTGGTACATATAGTTCAACCAATATTTTTAGATACATATTAAATATCCTTATCTATTGCTAGTTTTACAACGTCATATTCGCCGTCGCTTTCCTTGATGTACGGAATCACCAAGGTTTTTCTGATGTCCTCAAGTATTACTTTGCCCATGTTTGTCATTTGCTCTGTCATAGTCGTCATTATAACGACCTCCTTTTTGAGAATTTACAGCTTTGGTCCTTAAGCTGTCATAACGCCGAAACGTCATCTATATTATTATGTCATGACTAAGTATAGCTGTCAATATACAAAGACATACTTGTGGTTTTACGAATATTTTTTTTAAAAAAATACATCAAACAAAAAATACCCCTGTTATGGGGTATTTTTTTTGTGTAGTCTGATAGATTACCAGACCTTAACTAAAACTGCGGGAAATCTGTTGTGGACTTCCCGTACTTGTAAAAGTTTTACCAAACTTTTACAAGTATTTCACCACCGAGCTTATTCTTGACGGCTTCTTGGCCAGTCATGATACCTTTGCTCGTTGAAACAAGAACAGTACCACGGCCAGACTTGACCTTTGGAATTTCGCTCACGCCAGCGTAGATGCGACGACCCGGAGTTGAAACCTTTGAGATTTCGTTGATCGTGGCATTTTCGCCAGCTTTGTTGATGATGATGTGCAAGATGTTGCGAGGCTGAGCCTCTTCGATTTCTACCTTTTCGAGGTAGTGGATCTTTTGTAGCTTCTCAGCGACAGCAAGTTTGAGTTTGCTGGTTGGAACGCGGATTTCGTTTTTACCAACGGCGATAGCGTTGCGAATGCGCGTAATGAGGTCAGCTACTGGATCGCTAGTTTGAATAGACATATCTTTCCTTTCCTCCTATTACCAACTACTCTTTGTTACGCCAGGGATTTCGCCCTTGCTGGC
>JAFONX010000028.1 GCA_017418275.1 Candidatus Saccharimonadota bacterium
GTAATTCCATGGCGTATAAATAGCTTTGATTCCGCCATCATGTTCTGCGGAAACCAAGCCATTGTTCATAGTGAAGGTGCCACCATAGTTACAGACTACACTGGTTTTACCCGTGATAGTGCCAGCATTGAGAGTGAAGGTCTTGCCAGAGTTGTTTTTGACAGTACAAGTTTTACCAGAGATAGTGCCGGCATTAATGGTAGTTGAAGGGGAGTCGTTGATGAGAGCTGGTTGATTGCTTTCGGTAATAATGTACGAATTGTTGTCTAGGCTCAGTGTTACTTCTTGGTTCGGTAAATAGAGCGTTGTACCTTTGTCGCTCGTGATAGTGGCATTCTGAAGGGTCAGGCTGTTATTATTTTGCAACAGCGTATTCGTAGTCATGGCGCTCAGAGTCATGTCACGGATAACCAACTCACCATTGTTTTGAATCGTCTTGGAGCTGGTGAGGAGACCCTTTGTTTCGGCGCTGTCTAGAACGGTAAGTTTGCCATCAACGGTTACATCTTCACCAAGGTTGACAGTGTAGCCGATGATGTCGAAGGTGATATCCGCACCGTTATCTACCGTAATGGCATAGGAGCCGTCAAAATCTCGCACAGCATAAATCTGATATCCAGTAAGCGTCGATGTGTTGATATTATCTTGTAAATTGTAGTAGTAGATAGGACCGTTATCTATGGTCTTAGAGACAGCTTTATCTGCATTAGATAATTCGACATGCTGACAATTCTTAATTGTATTCTTTGTAACAAATGGGAAGTAGTTTACAACTGTACCATCAAAGGTTTCACGATACCAAGGTGAACCATCGTAGCCACCTTTCAGGCCAATAGTACCCTCAATAAAGCCATCATAGAAGTAGAAGTGACCGTTCTGATCGAGACCGATACTGGAACCGATGAGACGCATATACTGATTGTTGATTAGCGGCACCTTCTCGTTCATGGCAGCATCTTCGTAGTCGTCGATGCCCATGGTGAGGGTACCAGCGTTTATAACTGCGGCACCGCTAGGGTTAACGCTGTCTATAATTGGGGCGCTGTAGTCTGCGGCGCTACCGGTTTGGTAGTAGGTGCCTTCGGCTGGCGTGTCATAGTTGTTGATTTCGCCATTGAGAAGGGTAATGTTACCACTTCTCGTGTTATTGAGATAGCCATAGACTGTGTGTTGGTTGAGATCTAGGGTAATATTCTTGCTGTTGGTTACAATCTCAGCATCGTTTACAAGCAGGGTGATGGTGTCGCCAGATTCAGCTTCTTCATGCGCTGCCATGATAGACGGATAGAGCTTTTGTGTGCTCTCAATGCGTGCGACAGGGAAGGTCCACTCAGCAGTTAGGCTGATATTACTATTTACAACGAAGGATTCGTCATCCATGTGGGTATCTGTGCCAGTATAATGCCAGTAGTTGAGGATATAGTTCTCTCTAGTAACACTCTGCATTGTGTAGGTTTCACCGGCACGGACTTGGGTTTCGAGGTCACCGGCATAGCTACCACCATTTGGATCAATGGTGACAGTGTAGAAGGTAGAGCTCCACCAGTTAGCAGTAAGAGTGGTGTTTGACTTTATATTAACAGTCTGAGTGTCTGCGGAGAGAGTCGTTGTACCGTCACTATTAGTCTTAGTCCAGTTCTTGAGATCATAGCCATCGCGCGAGATGCTTTGGATTTCGTAGTCCGTATTCCAGTCGACAGTAGTTGTGAGACTACCAGTATAGCTACCACCATTTGGCACAATTGTAACGGTATATGTCTGGATTTCGTAATAGGCGACGAGGGTAATGTTCTCGTTCATGGTAACGGAGTTACCATTGAAGCGTCCGTCTTGACCAATACTACCTTCCTCGACGGTCCAATATTTGAACTCATAGCCTTCTTTGGTTGGTGCGGAGATGCTTGCGCTCTGGCCTGGGCGATAGCTCTGGTTCCAGACCGATTCGGAGTCGAGATACTTACCACCATTTGGATTAATAGTGAGTGTATAGGTTTTCTCATTCCACTTGGCCTTCAGGGTTGTATTGGCATGAATCTCGATATTATTATTCTCATCTGGAGTATTACTTGGATTAATCTCCCATTCGACAAAACTGAAGTGCTCACGAGAGACATTCTCGATATGATAGCTTTCGCCTTCACGACGAGTGACTTGAAGATCACCGGCATAAGTGCCTTCATTAGGATCGACGGTAACAGTATAGACATTTGTAAAGTGGACTTTACCACGAATGGTGTAAGAACTGGTATCTCCTTCAGCGGTAGCAGTAGAAGCGAGCAGACAAACACCAAGGGAGGTGGCTACAAACAAGACAACATAATTGCGGATTTTCTTATTACGCACAAAAACGAAAGTAATTGCTCCAATGCTAATGAGAGCAATAGTGCCAGTCTTTACAACAGCAGTTGTAGCGGTTTCTGGATTTTCTGGTTTATCTGCATCTGGTTCGTCTGGATCTGGGGTTGGATCTGGATCTGGAATTGGATCTGGATCCGGTTCAGGTTGAACTTGAGAGTAGTTGATAGTTAAGCTGTAGTCTTCAGAGACAGTAGAAGTGTCGTTTGAGTTAGTTCTTACGGAGATGATGAGGTCTCGAGTTGCACCGGCTTCAATTGTATCGTCGGCAGAGATGCCATCATAGGAGTATTCGAGGAAGTTATACGAAGAGGTGTTGAGATCGATGCCTTCTATTTTAATTGGTAAGGATTCATCGTTTGTGAGAGTGGTTTTGTATTTTAACTCCTGATTCTTTGCTAGGAAGTTGGCATCAAAAGCATAGCCATCTTCTGGAGTATTAATCTCAATATTATCTGTTGGTTCAGATATTTGCTCTAATGAGCTAAAGCTAATAGCGCTGGCCGGCGCTGCGCAAAGAAGCATAGCAAAAAGACTTGCTACAAAAACTTTTACACCCTTAAACATCTCTCTCCTTTTTGTATTTTTGTCTCTCAAACAATAATACTTAAGGTTATTTTAACACATATTATTTTTTTTTGAATAGTTTTTGTTTCTATTAAAAATACCCCCTTTTTGTTTAATGGGGGGTATTTCTTGTCTATTCAATTTTAGATACTTGTAGTTGATCCTCTTTAATCGTGTAGGTGACTTTGATTTCTTTTTTAAGTTCACCTTGGGCTTCTGCGCATTCTTTAGTTACGGCTCGTTTTAAGTTTGCGGCGGTTGCTTTACCCTCTAGGTAATCTTTAAAATCTGGGATGGAAATATCATGAGTGGCTGTATAGTCGATGATTGTATATGGTGTTTCGAATTCGTATTTTTGATATGTTACGGTATAGTTTTTGCCGAATTTGTGTGCGCTTTTTTCGATATAGACGGTAATAGGCGTAATAGCTACTAATCTCTCGTCAATATAGTCGCGAGTTATAGTGTATTTTTCTTCGCCATACATAAAGCCGACGTATTTATGAGCCAACTGTGGCGAAGAAATCCCGTTTTTGAACTCTTCTTCAGGGATTTTGTAGTTGAATAATTTTTGAGTAATTCCGTTTAGCTCGTCGTAGGATCCTTCGGTTTTATTATTTTCTCCAAAATTGTATTCCATAGCAAAAGTAATGTATTTACTTATATCATCTGCTTCGTAATCTTCGTTTTCGTAATCGATATCGTCTAAATATGGAAGGATTTTGTCGGAAAAATCTGTCAATGCCGCGCGTTCGAGCTTATTGATTCTAAACAGATTAATCGACAGGACTGTTATAATTGCAACTACAATTAACAAACCGATCGAAAAATAAAACTTTTTATTTAAGAAAATATTTCGTAGCTTGCTTGACATATATTAGTATTTTAGTCGTTTATGATGTTTATGTCTAATAGCAATTATTATGATGCTTGCAATAAATATAAGACAGGTAATTTGGTTAGACGAGATTAGGGCTTTTTCATGCCCAAAGCGTAGGAAATCTAAGGTGAATTTTACAAATAGACATGTAAGAATTGTTGCGAGAGGGTTTTTAGTTTTGTGTGCGAAAATAAAAATTATCAAAAAGACCAAAGTTTCGATTGGCTGGACAGGGAAGTATTCACCATGTATTTGTGGGTTGTTGTATTTTAGACTAAAAGGTCCGCTATAGACAAAGCCATGACAACAGCCGGCATAAGTGCAGCCTAGCTTGGCGATGGCATAGATTAGAGGTGCTGCGATGAGGCATTTTCGGCTGAAATACAATGGAGGAGTTTTGGGTGGCTTTTTAATGTCAAGGAATTTGTAAATTTTGGGATTATTGTAAAAAATATCAAAGAGTAGTGCGCAAAGCATAAAAGCGCCGCCACCGCATAGTGATGCCGAAAAGAGGCCTTCGTGTAAGATAAGCACAGTGAGCATGACGGTCGCCATAACAAACATCATGCTCAGTAGTATGAAAAAAATCCGACCGAGTTTCGGTACGGATTTTAGTGTGCAAAAAACATATATTTCGCCTGTTAGGACTGCGAGACATAAAAAGAAGGCATAAAAGTTAAAATTGAAATATGGAATAGCGAAGTGTAGTTCGGGCATATTAGTTTAGCTGGCTTACGCAAGCCGCAATTGCGGCGCTAAACAAGATGAGGAGCAGGAGAGCAAGAAGCAGCTTTAGAATGAAGAGACCGATATAGACCCACATTAGAATTTTGCCAAAGGTATTTTTTGGAGCTTTGATACGTGCAATGATCATGAGAATGATGCCGGCTAGTGGACCAAGGGCTAGCACTAAGCCAATCGGCCAGAATATAGCGCTACTCAGTGCGCTGTTGACATTACTGGAGCTAAAACTCGAAGTGAGGTTTGAAGTGACACTAGAGATTGTACTTAGAATTGTACTTAGGATAGGTGCACCAAAGTAACAGATTAACGAGATGGTGCAGAGTTTATCGGCTAGTTGATCTTCTGGTGTTTTGACTTTTGGCTGGTTGTTCGTCGTATTAGCTTCGCTCATAATAATTTTATTTTACCATTTTATCTAATAAGCATGGAGTCGCCGTAACTTAGGAGCTGGTAGCCGGATTCGACGGCATGGTCGTAGGCTGGTTTAAGTCTATCCCAGCCGGCAAAGGCGCTTGCCAACATTAAAACGGTAGATTTTGGAGCATGGAAGTTGGTTAAAAGCGCGTCGACTACCTGGAATTTAAAACCGGGATAAATAAAGATGTCGTCTTCGCCTTCGGTTTTGCCGGATTTTGCCCAGAATTCGAGGGTGCGTGTGACGGTAGTGCCAACAGCGATCACTTTGTGATTAGCTTTTTTGGTTTTTTCGATAGCTTTGATGGTTTGCTCTGGGATATGGAACCATTCGGAGTGCATATGGTGCTCCTCGACCTTGTCGCTACGGATAGGTAAGAAGGTGCCAAGGCCGACATGAAGAGTGAGGTACTCGATATTAACGCCTTTGGTTTTGAGCTTGTTGATAAGTTCTTCAGTCATGTTAAGGCTGGCGGTAGGCGCAGCGGCGGAACCAAGCTCTTTGGCCCAAACAGTTTGATAGCGTTTGATGTCATCTGGGTCAGCATCGCGACGAAGGTAAGGCGGAAGTGGAACGGTACCGTATTGCTCGACAATGTCTGCGAGTGGTCGAGATGAACTGACCGTGGCGGTACCATTGCCGAGAATCTCGCGAATTGTCACGGTATCGATAGTTTTTTCGCCGTCGCGAGTAGTTAGGACAGTTAAAACGTCACCGGCGCGAAGCTTGCCGTGATACATAACTGAATTAAGGTCGTCTTTGTGTTTTTCGAGTACAACGAGCTCGCGTTTGTAGCCACCTGGAAGTTCAGCAAAAACGCGGGCGCGCATGACGCGGGTGTCGTTTAGGATTATAAGGTCGCCTGACTCAAGAAAATCTGCCAAGTCAGCATAGCGAGAATCGGTTATATTGCCAGTATTGCGGTCGAGAACAAGAAGACGGGTGGTACCGCGGACTTTTGGCGGGTGTTTAGCGATGTTTTCCTCTGGAAGATTGTAATTGTAGTCTGAAACTAACATGGAGAATATTATACAATCTTTTGCGGTAAAAAGCAAAAGGGATAGATGGCGAGCGTTAAATCGAAAGCTTAAAATTTTAAGCTTCGCTTTATTTCGGATAGTTAAAATGGGTATTATAGAAATAAGGAGAAGAGCATGAGAATTTTATATGTTGAAGATGAGAAGTTCTTGGCTGAGGCCGTAAAGCACAATCTTGAAAAGAACAAGCTTGACGTGGATTTGGCTTTTGACGGCGAAGAAGGCATGAATATGGCGATGCTCGATATTTATGATGTTGTGATTCTTGATGTAATGTTGCCAAAGTTTTCGGGTTTAGAGATTTTGAAGCGCATGCGCGAGAAAAAAGTTGAAACGCCAGTAATTATGCTTTCGGCATTATCCGAGGTAGACGATAAGGTGAATGGTTTGAATACCGGTGCAGATGATTATCTCGCGAAGCCATTTAAGACTGCAGAGTTGTTGGCGCGTATTAACGCCGTCATGCGTCGTCCCGCAAAGATTCGCGACGAAGTGCTTGAGTTTAGCGGTTTGAACTATAGTATGGGCGAGAAGACTTTGAATGGCGAAGCGCTTACAGCGAAGGAAGCTAGCATTATTGCAGAGCTGATGCGTACGCCAGGGAAGATTGTGAAAAAGGATTATCTTTTGAATAAAATTTGGGGTGGCGATGCTTATGGCGAAGATAATTATATCGAGGTTTATATGTCTCGGGTACGTAAACTCTTGAAGAAGCTTGGTAGCAAGGCGAAAATTGTGACCGTACGTGGGCTAGGTTATAAATTAGTGGAGGGTTAAATGTTTACAAAATTACGCAATAAATTTATTCTGCAGACGATGCTAATTTCGTCGGCAGTTATGGTAGTTGCGTTTGGGGCGATTTTTGCCTCGTCGGCAATGCGAATGGGGTGGCGCTCAATGCCAAAACCGGAAGGTTTTACTTCGGAAATGGTTGGAATAGAAGAGATCTTTAAAGACGAAATTCAGAGAGAACGCGAAGAACATCTAATAAATCTTGGTCTGACTTTGTTGATGGTTGGAATTTGCGTAGAAGTTTTAATTTTTGTTTTGAGCTATATTTATGCGGAGAAGGCAATTGAGCCAGTGAAGCAGGCTTACGAAAACCAACGGGAGTTTATTGCAAATGCGTCACATGAACTAAAGACTCCGATAGCGGCAGTACGCGCGAATTTTGAAGCGCTTGGCGCAGACGAAGAGCCGTGGGTGAGCAACATCGATGCGGAGCTAACACGGGCGAGTAAATTAATTGGCGATTTGTTAACTCTAGCAAGAACGGATGGACGGAAAAAGTCTGATCCTAGTGTTGTAGATATTACAACGGTTGTAAAGAAATGCGCTAAACTTATGAAGGCGCGTCTAGGCGAGAAGGAGCTAGGTCTTAATTTGCCAGAGATGACGGAGCTAACAATTGTAGAGGCGGATTTTGCACAAATTGTAGATATTTTGTTAGACAATGCAATTAAGTACTCTGATAAGAAAATAGAAATTTCATTCGAGAAGAATGTTTTAACGATCAAAAATGATGGTAAGACAATTCCGGCTAAACAATTGAAACGTGTGTTCGAAAGATTTTATCAGACAGATAAGACTGCAGAGGGTTCTGGTCTTGGGCTTTCGATTGCGAAGGCTGTGGCGGATAGAAACGGCTGGGAATTGTCGGCAGATTCAGATAAGACCAGTACGGCTTTTAGATTGTATTTAAGCTAGGTTAAAGCCTAAAAACTTAAAATTATAACTAGATAAAAGAAAGGAAATATGTTTAAGAATAGCTTTAAGCGAAGCTTTTTGTCGATCCGAAGAAAGCTTGGGCGAACAATAGTTTTGGTGCTAATTTTCTTTATGATGGCAAATTTAGTACTCGCTGCAATTACGATTAAAACGGCTGTCAAAACTCAGATGGATTATGCGAAATCTACGCTTGGTGGCTCGGTGACGATTCAGGCGGACATAGAATCGATTCGCGAGAATCAGAAGGACGAGATGGAGAAGGGCGGCGATCCGAAAGAAATGTTCTCTAAGATGACGCGTCCGTCGGTATCGGTCGAGACGGCGAATTCGATTGCGGGTTACTCGGATTATGTTAAAGATTATTCTTACGAGGTAAGTGCTTCAGCAAATTCTTACGAGTTAGAGGTAGTCGAATCGAGCCGCGGTGGTATGGGTGGTGGCATGCCTGGCGGAATGGGTTTCCCGGGTATGACTCAGGACGAGGATGAAGATACGCTCGATGCGGATATTACGATTTCCGGCATTAATGCCTACGCATATATTAACGGAGTGGAAAGTGGTAGTTTTGAAATAAAAGATGGCACGTATTTTGATGAGGATTCGGAAAACTCTGCGCTGATTTCCTATGAGTTCGCCGAACTTAATAGTTTATCTGTAGGCGATAGTTTTAAAATTAAAAATATTTATACCGAGGAATGTGCCAAACTTACCGTGATTGGTATTTATGATACTTCTGAGGGTCGCGCGGATGCAAATACGATTTATATGAATACCGAAACAGCTGCACAATTCTTGAGTGAAGATGATTATAACGATGGTAATTATGATGTAGATAACGTTACTCTCTATATGCTTGATAGCGAGAAGGCGGATGAGTTTGTTGAAAAAATAAATTCCGACTTCTCGGAGCTTGCGGAAAACAATTTAAAGATTGCTGTCGATACAAGCGAATACGATTCGATGGCGAGTTCTATCGAGAGTGTAGGAAGTTTTGCCACGACAATTTTGGTGATTGTAATTGTGGCGGCGATTATTATTGTGACTTTGATTGTAACGATTAATGTCAAGGATCGTAACTACGAGATGGGCGTTTTGTTGTCTCTAGGTGCAACAAAAGCCAATATTGTATTACAAATTGCGACAGAGCTTGTAATTGTAGGTACGCTCGGTTTTGCACTTGCTTGTGCTTCAGGTACCGTGCTTGCGCAGAAGTTAGGCGACAGCATTCTACAAGCGCAGATTGCTTCATCGACGCAACAGTCCGAAAAGAACTTTGGCCGTCCCGGTGCACAGATTGGTGGCGGCAAAATGCCGAGTATGCCCGGGAATGGTAGCATGCCAAATATGCCAGATTCGACCGAAAAGAAGAGTATGAAACCTCAGACGCAGAATACAGATGTCGAGTTAGATATTAATGCTAAACCGGTGGATTTCTTGCTTCTCTTTGTGACGGGATATTTAGTAATTATCTTGGCATTGATTTTACCGGCAGTAAACATCTTGAGATACCAACCAAGGCAAATTTTGGCAGGAAAGGAGTAGGATATGGCAAAACGAGAAGCTATAACAAAACGCGATAATATTTTAACAATTGAAAATTTGCGCTATAGCTACAAAAATGCGAGCGGTGAACAGGAGATTTTGAAGGATATTAATGCGGAATTTCATGCAGGCAAGATGTATGCAATTATTGGTGAGAGTGGCTCTGGTAAGACTACTTTGCTCTCGCTCCTCTCGGCGCTAGATAAGTTGCAAGAGGGCGATATTAAATACAATAAGAAATCTCTGCGCAAGATTGGCGGCACAGAATTTCGTCTCCGTTATGTGAATATCGTGTTTCAGTCTTACAACTTGATCAAATATATGACGGCGCGTGAGAACGTGCAGATTGCAATTGATTTTGATGAGCGCAAGGCAAGTCCAGATAAATACCTTAGGATGGTTGGTCTGACCGAAGAGGAGGGCGGACGCTTAATAGGCAAGCTTTCGGGTGGTCAGCAGCAGCGCGTAGCGATTGCGCGAGCGCTAGCTTCGAACTCGCCAATTATTGTAGCGGACGAACCTACGGGTAATCTTGACGAAGAAACCGAAGAGAAGATTATAGAGCTCTTTAAGAGTTTGGCGCATGAACAGGATAAGATTGTAATTATTGTGACGCATAGCAAACGTGTCGCGAATCATGCCGATAAGCTTATGAAATTGCGACGAGGCGAATTGAAATAAGTTGAATAAAAATCTACATATTGTGTAGAAAAACTATTGACACACACTATATGTAGCGTTTAGAATAAAAGCATAAGCACAATACAGTGCAAATAAATAAGTAAAATAAGACAGTACGAAAAGGATGGGATATGAAAAATATCATTTATTTTGATGCACAGGACATGAAGAGCTTCGATTTAGATCGCTTCAAAAAGTCCTTGGGCGCTTATGCGAGTGTGCCGGAGGATGCGGTTAAGAAGGCCTTAAAGTCCGTGGAACAGTACGAAAATATGCATGTGAGTGTGCTTGTGGAGCTAGGTGCGGCTTTAATTGCGAAATATGGCGATGAAGAAAATGCGAAGAAATATCTCGCCGATCATGATCAATACTTTGGTAATAAATTCGAACGCTTGCGTCGTATCACTGGCTATCTAGTTGGAACACTCGATCGTTGGAACGATGGCAAGAAGGCAGAAGAGCACGATCGCATCAAGCATTCTGTCAATTCTAGTATCGACGACAGGGAACGGATGGCTCGTCTCGAAGAAATGAGCGTCGCGCGCAATGTAGCCTACGCCGCCTAAAATAATAAAAACCACCAGATTTGGTGGTTTTTTGAGGTATAATGTTTTGAATAAGGGTGAGTTCATTTATTCGAAAGAGGTGAGATATGAATGAGCAAGCGAAAAAAGGCTAAAAGGGCTTCTGCTTCGATCGAGCAGAGAGCTGAGGTTTTTTGTCAAATCTTCAATGCAATACTCGAATCTAATACTGTGAACCGTATGGGTTTTTTGGCCTTGGGCTATGTAGAAGGCTCTGATCAGACTAATGTCTTTTCGGCAGGAGAGCGTTGTGAATCTGATGGCGAGCATATGATGAGCTTTATTTGGGCGACATGGCTAATGGGAGTTCTTTTTGAGGATGAACTTCCTGGTTTTAAGCCTGGCAAGATAAAATTCATTGGCTCACTGCATGATATCGCAGAGGCTCAAATTGGTGGCGATATTCCAGATGATGGCAATATTCGTTGTTTGGATAAGGACGAGATAGAATTGGATGCATTTGTAAAACTCCTTAATGGTCTTCCAAAAAAGTCTCGTAAAAAAGCAACCAAGGCTTTTAAAAAGTTCCAGAGAAAAGACGACTATGCCTACGTAATTGATAAGGTGCTGTTTCCGATGGTGCAACTTTGGCGTATAAAGAAGGGTTGGTCAGAAGGCAGCATGATGTTTAAAGAAAAATGCGATATGTTGACCGGAACAGATGCGGATTATATGAAGGCTGTAAACTCAGACGATCCGGTTGTCGTGACAACTGCGCGTACTTTGACAATTACAAAGGGTAAGCCTGGCTTCGTTGTAGCAAGTGCTATTTTGAAGGCGCAGTTTGCCGAAGCCGGAAAAGAAATCCCTGAAGAGTTAATCAATTATTTCTCACCCTAAAAATTACCCCTCCTTTCGGAGGGGATTTTCTTTAGTCGAGGATTTTATGAATATCGTATTCGGACTGCTCTTCGTATTCGTATGAGGACTGGATGCCTTTCATATATACTTCGCGATTGTCAATATCTGAAGTCAGAGCGGTGTTTAGAAGGGTTTAAATTTCGAGGTCGTTAATTGGAGAACGTTCCATAGCAGAAAGGTAGTCTTCTTTGCCGATTTTTGACCAGTCGATGCATTTCTTGAGTTTTTTCTTGAGAATTTGATCGAGCCAAATTCTAGTAGCGCGACCGTTGCCTTCACGGAAGGGGTGTGCAACGTTCATCTCGGCGTATTTTTTGATAATTTCATCAAATGTGTTTTCTGGAAGTTTATCTATAGTCTTGAGAGTATCTTTTAGATAAATAATTGGCGTAAAACGAAAATTACCCTTGGTCAAATCCACGTCGCGGATTTTGCCTGCATAATCAAAGACGTCCTGAAAAAGAAAATGGTGAATTTGTTGCAAGCCTTTTGTAGTGCCGACTTCAAATTTATCAATTTTACCGCTATCGTAAAGTTCGATAGCGCGTTTTTGCTTTGAAGCTCTTCTTCTTTCATCTCTTATATTATATCAGAAAAGTGCCCCCCTTAGATTATCTGGAATATAATGTAAATATGGGATACGTAGGAAGTTATTTATGGAAAATGCGTCAGAAATTTGAGCACGATACGATTATGTCGGCAACAACTGACGTGGTGCCGATTCGTGACGGAAAAGTTTGCATGGTTTTGAATAGAGATTATCATTATTGGTGTTTCCCGGGCGGGCATGCTGAAATTGGTCTGACTTGGCAGGAAGCCGCAAGAAAAGAGTTGGTCGAGGAAGCTGGTTTAATGGCAAAAGATGAAGATATGAAACCCTTCGCGAGTGTTTCTGGTTTAACAATCGAGTATGGCTATGACGATCCAGTAAATCTTTTCTCGCTGGCTTTTGTTTGTGATAAATTCGAGGAGCATGATATCGAGGACGAGGAAGAGATCGCAGAGAAGCGATGGTTTGATTTCGATGAAGTCGATGAGCTCAAAAAATCTGTTTATGCCGAGGCGATCTGGAAGGCGTATAAGGAATATTTAGAGACGGGCGAGTTTCAGCAGATAGTGTTGAGAAATGATTGATTATGGAACTAGTCTTTTGTAGGCTAGGTCGAAAGATAACATAATAACAGGTGAGTTTAATATCTGGGTGTTTTCAAACCAACCTATTTTTATCCCATTTGTTAAACAATAGCATTTCTTTAATTCCCAGACCCAATATGCCCCTTCTCATTAAACCTTGTTTCATATTTATTCAAGACTTTTTCCATAGCAGCATTTAAATCAACTCCTGCACAATTAGCGGCCGAAATCAGCGAAAACAAGACATCGCCGAATTCGGATTCCAGATTGTCTGTCCTGCTAAATTCCTTCTCGCCGTAATTAGTCCCCTCGAGAATTTCCTTGCCAAGCTCTCCAATCTCCGACGATAAATCAATAAATCTAGTCTCAATCGAACCTGCAAGATTATATTTAGCATTAAAATCTCTGATTGTTTTTTGAGCGTCTTCCATAATTTAATTATACCTAAAATATATTATAGCTATGTCCATAATAACGAATAGAAGGGTTGGTCTTGAGTTTAAAGATTGGAATCTTGAATTTTTAAACTAACCTGTTTCTAAAACCATAAGTAGCATTGACATTTTATAGATTATATGCTATAGATACACGATCTACATTATTTGTACGCACATTTATAGTCCAAAATAGGAAAAATGTTGCGTATTATTCTTTTTTAGGAGGAAGCATCAATGAACAACGAACAAAGAATTGAACAGGTGTTTTACGGAGTTGATTTTTTCAGAAAAAAGAAGTGTTGCAGGCAAGCAAAAAGCTCGAAGGTATTCCTGCAGAAGAAGTTATCAGCTGGCTGGCTGAATCTTCGAAATAGAGAAGAAGAATTTGTTCCTTTTTTCAAAAAATTCCAGATTTAATATCGCAAATTTTTCCTCAAGGACAGAAAATCCTCGGCTATCAGCCGAGGCCTTTTTGTATAAATTATTTTTTAAGTTTTTCATATTTTTCTACCAATCATAAGGATCATACTCTTGATTTCAGATTCAGTTTTTCGTTGTTTTATATCTAATAAAATATATAAAAATATGTTATAATTACTCTCATAGTAACAGATAGAAAGGTTGGTCTTGAGTTTAAAGATTGGTATTGTTGGCTTGGCCAACGTTGGTAAGAGTTCGCTTTTTAATGCATTAACAAATGCGGGGGCTTTGGCTGCAAATTATCCGTTTGCGACTATTGAGCCAAATACTGGTATCGTGGGCGTACCTGATGAACGTCTAAATGTTTTGGCTAAGATGTATGGTGCGGCGAAAACAGTTCCGGCGACGGTCGAGTTTGTCGATATTGCTGGTTTGATTGCGGGCGCATCGAAAGGTGAAGGTCTTGGTAATAAATTCTTAGCGAATATTCGCGAATGCGAAGTGATTTGTCATGTCGTGCGCGCTTTTGAGGATAAAAACGTAACTCACGTCGCGAATGAGGTAAATCCAAAGAAAGATATCGAAACGGTAGAGCTAGAACTAGCTTTGGCTGATATCGAAACACTCGAAAAAGTGATTCCAAAATACCACAAAGAGACTAAGAGCGGGGATAAGGCCGCAATCAAACGTGAGGCGATAGCGCAAAAAGCTCTCGATGAACTCAAGGCAGGGAAGATGCATGTCGAGTCAGTAGAAGGCTTGAATTTGCTGAGCGCCAAGCCAGTTTTCTATATGTTTAATATGGATGAAAATGAGCTAGTTGACGAAGCGAAGAAAAAAGAACTCGCTGAAATGGTTGCGCCGCAAAAATGCGTATTCGTAAACGCGAAGTTAGAGGCTGAAATGGCCGATATGTCTGCCGAGGACAAGCAAGAATTTTTGGATTCTTACGGAATCAAGGAAGATGGCTTGAGTCAACTTGTGCGCGTAGCTTATGATACCTTAGGTCTTCAGAGTTATTTAACGGCAGGGGACAAGGAATGTCGTGCTTGGACGATTCCGAAGGGTGCAACTGCTCCGCAGGCGGCCGGTGTGATTCATACGGATTTCGAGCGGGGCTTTATTGCAGCAAATATTTGTAAGTATGACGACCTTGTGCGCCTTGGCTCTGAAAAAGCCGTCAGAGAAGCCGGCTTAATGCGCACGGAGGGCAAAGATTACATTATGCAAGACGGCGATGTAGTCGAATTTCGTTTTAATGTTTAGCAATAATTGAATAATATTTGTGCAAAAATATTGCGCTTATGCTAATATAATAGTATGAGTTTAAATGGTGTGGGTAGCTTCTTTGCATTAGATGTAGGGACAGACGCATTAAGAATGGTTGAGCTGAGCAAGGCTGGTAGCCAAGGTTGGGCTCTCGAACATTTTGCATATGTGCCTGTTAGTCGACAGATTTTGCAAGATAGCAGTGAAGCCGGCAAACGGAAACTTGGCGAAACTATCAAGAGCGCAGCTGAGCAGGCCGGCATTAAGACTAAGAAAATCGCGCTCGGTCTTCCATCAAGTAAGACTTTTACGACTATCATCGAAATCCCGACCCAGGATAAAAGTTCGATGGAGAAGATTATTCGTTATCACGAAGATCAATACATTCCGATGCCTATTGATGAGGCTACGGTTGATTATGTCATTTTGGGGCCAAGCCCGAACGATCCGCAGGTTACGGAAGTGCTTTTGACTTCCACGGCTACAAAATACGCCGAAGAGCGTATGGAGAGCGTCGAAGCTTTTGGCTTTGATTTGATTGCGGCTGAGCCGGATGCTGTGGCGATGTCTCGTGCTTTAATGCCTCCAGGTATTACTGATGCTCGCTTAATTATCGATTATGGTGAAGATTCAACAGATTTAACGGTAGTCTACAATGGCGCGCCCCGTCTTGTGCGTTCGCTTCCTGGTGGTCTATCGGTTCTTACCCGCACTGTCGCTAGTTCACTTAATGTCAAAGAAAGCCAAGCCAGACAATTTATTCTTAAGTTTGGTCTTGCTCAAGATAAGCTTGATGGTCAAGTATTTAAAGCGCTTGATCAGCCTCTTGAAAATTTTGCAGGGGAGCTTACGAAGTCCGTAAACTTCTTCCGCGCAAAATATCCAAACATTAACGTTGGTGGAATTTTACTGTCAGGTTTTGCTGGTGTAATTCCGTTCCTCGGTGAATATATTGAAGCTAAAACGCAAATCCCATGTTCTGAAGGTCTTCCGTGGCAAATGGTACGTGTCACACAGCAGCAGCAGCAAGCTTTGTCACAAGTTGCAGCAGAGTTTGCCGTCGTGATTGGTTTAGCGGAAAGGACGAATAGTAGGTAATATGTTTGAGCTAAGTCTAGTTCCAGAAGTTAAGGCAAAGCTTCTACATCAGGAAAGATTACGCAACTTTGTGATCTTTGTCTGTATTTTAATAGCGATTGGTTGCGGTGCCGTAATTCTTATTATGCTTGGTATCGTAGGTGGTCAAAAGCTTGCGCTTGATAGCGTAGATCATGAGATAGCTTGTCGCATTGATGATTCGAATGAAAAGGGTTGTAAGTTTAATGATACGTCGATTATGCAGACTGCTAACTTAAATGCTATGCTTTCGATTCAAAATGAGCTTAATAATATCGGTGTTTTGAACGAGAACAAAACGAAGCCATCACGCTTCTTGCCGACCAGTGAATCATTGATTGCTGAACCAGCTAAGTCTCCAGAGGTTTTCAGCTTCCTTGAAGTCGCATTGCCTAGTGATAATGACTATAGTTTTAAGGCTACTGAAATGTCGATTGATTTTAAAGAATCAACTTTAACCTATGATGTTGTTGCGAACGCAAAGAATTCTAAGGCTCAGGCGACGGCCTATGCGAACTTCGTATCTTCGGTTAACGGTTCTTACTTTGATTATGGTGACTATTACGGGCAGGATAGTGAAGGAAATAGTTTCAAAATTCCTACCTATTGTATGGTTGGCGAGAGAATTATTGAGGGCTATGTCTATGGTGAGTATAATCGCTACTCGCCTGGTTGCGAAGCGCTTATGGTGATCGATACGAATAATACCGACGAAGACTATTTGAAAGAAATAGCGAACGCGAAAAATCCTGAGATTGTTTTGATTCGACGCAGTTATAAGAACTATGACGATTTCGAGGCTTACAAAAAGGGTCAGGCTCGTTCGAGTAGTGCTGATGTAGCGAACGAGGCACCTAAAGGTTTCTATTTCGAAAGTAATTGTATGACTTATGGTGATGATGGTGCTTTCGATGAAAGCGCAACGCTTGCAAAATGTCCGATTGCGACAGAGAAGGTCGAAGGTACGGATAAAAACGAGGTTTCAGTTGACGATGTTCGCTCGTTTAACTTCTCGGTAGAAATGAACTTTACTCCTGAGATCTTTAAGCAGTCAAGCCATAACGTGTTGTTCTATAGTCCTTCTCGGAGAAATGTTTCGGATAGCTATCGTGCAATTGAAGACTTCTTTACGGCTTCTTTGGATAATACGAATAATGGAGGGAGTAAGTAATGGCTAATGAAGTTAGCGCTTCTGAAGGCGCATCAGTTTTAAAAAGACTGAAAATCTCGAAGGCTCAGCGCACGATGTTTATAGCAGTTTGTCTTGCTTCGATTGCTTTAGGCGTAACCTTAGTTTTGATAATTTATTTCGGTAAAACGATTGCTTTTCAGGGTAAGTTGCTCACGCAGAAAGGTTATGTCGTTGATGCGCTTGTCGAGGATCAAAAGAATCTTTCTACACTTTCAGGCCAGATTTCCGAGCTTACCAAGAATGAAAATTTGGAATCGGTTGCTAGTACTCGTTCAGTCAGTGACTGTGTCGGTTATTATGATGTTGATATGTCGCTTGAAGGTGTCAAAACCGAAGAGGAACTCGAGAAAGTTCGTAAGTGTTCATCTCTTCGTGTGATTCCGGATGCTATGCCGGCAACTTCTGACACGGTTAGCTTGGACGACGTCGATACGACTACGCGTATTCAGCTAGATCTTATTATGGATAGGGCAGGCGTTGACTTGAATTCTGATACTGATTCTGCTATTTCGGTTGAAGCGACTAATTATTCCGGTGATTTTACTACTGAAGATACCGGTTCTATCTTGGAACCGTATAGTATGCTAAATGCGAATATAAATGTTACAGGCGATCTCGCTAAGATGAAGACTTTCTTGTCTACAATCGACAAGACAATTCGTAACTTTGATTTGCAGAGTGCCACAATAGAGATTCCAAATAGTGGTGATGCTGAATTTGTCTTTACAGGTTCTTATTTCGCTTACTACACGAATCCGGTTACACTCAATATCCAAAAGCGTAGGATTTGTGCTGATGCTAAGAACAAAAAGTGCATTGAGACCGGTGGTGACGAAAGTGTTGAAAAAGGTCAAGGTGGTATGAATAGCTCTAGTAGCAGTAGTCTAGATGCGTTAAGTTATTAAAGGAAAGGGTGTATATGAAAAGTACTGACATTGCTTTGATAATCTTCATCGCTATCGTGTCGATTGCTATTTCTTATTTCGGCGCGAATGCTTTGCTAGGCGATCCAAGCGAGAAAGTCGAGGATATTCAATACGTTAATGATATTACTGACGTTATTGTAGATCCGGATAGCGAGACTTTTAATGCGACTGCTTTGAACCTTAATGAGGATATTCAAGCCGGTAAGTGTAGCTATGGCGAGGTATTCGATGGTCTTCGTTGTGTGACGCAGGAAGAATACGAGAAAGAGATGAATGGTTCTAGCGAAAATAATAATGCTAGCGATTCAGATAATACAAATAATACAGATAATACTAACGGTACAGATGATACCAACAATAATCCGGACTATAATTTAGAATAAAAAGATTTAAACTAATATGTTATTAACGAAGGAACAGCAAGATAATATCGTTGATGTTCTGATAGACTATGGTCTTGTGGATATCAACGCCGCTAAGAAGGTGTATGCTGAGGTTGTAAAATCTGGGCAACCGATTTTGGCTGCCTTAAAGGCGCGTGGCGTGGCTACGGATGACTGTATTCAGCACGCTACAGCCGTTGTTGTTAATTCCCCATATGTTGACCTTCGTTATGTGCGTTTTGACAAGAAGGATCTTTTAAGGATTCCGCAAGAAGTTGCGGAGCGTTCGCGTGTTATTCCGCTCAATGTTAAGGATGGGCATCTTTACGTCGCCGTGCTTGATCCGACGAATATTCAGCGTGTTGATTACGTTACAAATCTCGTACATATGCCCGTGCGCGTTGTAATGACTTCCGATGCTGGTATTGATAATGCTCTCATGCAATATGTGGCCGATCTTAAGGACGTTGATCGCGCGGCTGAGCGTGAAGAGAAGGAAATTGGTGGTAATAATGATGAAGCGCAGACGATTACGCAGGATTCGCCGATATCTAAGGCTTTGTCGTCAATTTTGGATTACGCGGCGAAATCTAAGGCTTCGGATATTCATATAGAACCGCTCGAGAAGTCTCTTGTGATTCGTTGTCGTGTTGATGGTGTTTTACGTAAAGTAATGGAGCTGCCAAAATCGATTGAGCCTGCGCTTATTTCGCGTATTAAAATCATGTCACGCTTGAAAATTGATGAACATCGTATTCCTCAGGATGGTCAGTTTACGGTTGCGGTGAACGACAACAAGATTGACCTTCGTATTGCAATTTCGCCAGTTGTTTGGGGTGAGCAGGTGGTGATTCGTCTTTTGGATAAGACTGGTACAGCCATGAAAGTCGAATCAATGGGTATGACTGGGCGTGCATTACGCGATGTTACGTTAGGTATTTCTAAACCGAACGGTATGATTTTGACTTCTGGTCCGACTGGTTCTGGTAAGTCTACGACGCTCTATGCTTTGGTACAGAAGATTAAGAGCGAAGAGATTAATATTGTTACGCTTGAGGATCCGGTTGAGTATAAGATGGACGGCGTTAATCAGATTCAGGTGAACGTTGACGCAGGTTTGACTTTTGCTTCTGGTCTCCGTTCTATTTTGCGTCAGGATCCTGACGTAGTGCTTGTTGGTGAGATTCGTGATAGTGAAACCGCGGGCTTGGCAGTTCAGGCGGCCTTGACGGGTCACTTGGTGTTTTCGACGCTACATACTAATTCGGCGGCAGGTATTTTGCCACGTTTGATTGATATGGGGATTGAGCCGTTCTTGATTGCTTCGACTCTCAATACGGTTATTGGTCAGCGTCTCGTGCGTCGTGTTGGTGAACGTCGTGATGCATTAAGATCAACAGAAATGGAAACGCAGGAAATTAATTCTGCAATTGGGCAATTGTTACCAAAGGGTCCAGCGGAGGTTGGTCCTGTCAGTGATGATTTGGGCTATGTGAATTTACCAGTCGCAAATCAGCAGGGCTATACACTAGTGAAGGGTATAAATTCCGATCAGCAGCCAGGTGGTTTTAAAGGACGTGCTGGTATTTATGAAACGATTACGGTTGATGAAGATATTCAGAAGCTTATTATTGCACATGCAACGTCTGCGGATATTATGAATGTAGCCAAGCTGAAAGGAACTGTAACGATGCGTCAGGACGGTTTCTTGAAGGCTTTGAATGGCATTACGACACTAGAGGAAGTGAACCGTGTAGCGAGTGACTTGGCTTAAGTTTATAGGAGCATTAAAAATCCCGTACCGAGAGGTGCGGGATTTTTGGTTGTGCACTTAGTGCATGATTGGAGTTTGCTAAGCTTTGTGGTTGTAGTAATAAACTGCTGGATCGTTTTCGATATTAGGATTCATCCAACAGTAACATTCTGCGGGCGTACCTTCGTATTGAGCAGCGATATCTTCGCCGCAAACGAGACTTTTTTCTCCGTTTTGGATAATCGGTTGTTGGTCTTTCACCAGTTTCAACTTCCAACCTTCTGCGAGGTAGATTTTAAGGTTAGGACCATCGAACCCGAGGTATAATTGGTCATCGGTAATGATATCGATTTTTTCCTCGTCATCGTTCGGGGTTGCCTCGTAAACAAAACAGTGACTTTCGTCAGACTCACACTTTTTGAGTCCATATCCTTTGATAATAGCGACACTTGCGCCTTTAAGGATAGATGCGAGTCCATACGGAAGCACGATGTAACAAGGGGCCTTAGTGTAATCGGCCGTATCACTAATGAAGGCGGACTCGTATTTAAGATAGAACGAGTCTTTTGCTATCTCGCTGATGTGATCAAACGAAAACTTGAGGCCCTCATCGATGTGGCTACGTGATGTAATTACCAACATATAGCTTTCCTCCTTTTATAAGGTGCGATTTTTTCTCTTGGGCGGATTCCCGTGAGTAATGTGCTGATTTTAACATCATAGGGGAGGGTTGTCAAATTGAGCAGTTGTTCGGCTTAAACTTCAGACGAACTACGTTCGTCTCTCTTTAGTTCGCGGCGGAGAATAAAATAACGACCTTGCGATCGTTCTCTTAGTATCTGGTGCGAGTTGAGAGAGAGCGTGCTGCTACGCAGCACTTGCATTGGGCGTCGCCTCGAAAAAGCCGAAATGCGCGGCATTTCTTCGTTTTTTACTCGGCTCCTACAAAGCGCGAACTCTTCGAGTTCTCACCTCTCTCAATCCATACCAGATAATATAATAACGACCTTGCGGTCGTTCTTTTAGTATCTGGTGCGAGTTGAGAGAGTCGAACTCTCATGTTGAGTTTGGAAAACTCACATAATAACCGTTATATGAAACTCGCTTATTTTGAATTTTTTACTTATATATGGGGTGGGTAAGAGGGTTCGAACCTCCGACCTTCGGTGCCACAAACCGACGCTCTAACCAGCTGAGCTATACCCACCATATATACTTTTGAATTATACCAGATAATATCGATTTTGACAAAGGCAGGATGTACTAAAAAGCACTCTCGAATCGGGAGTGCATTAGTTTGCGATTAGAATGCGTTTTCTAGCACGCGATACGCTAAGTAACCTAGTCCACCGCCGGCGGCAATGATAAGTACGATGATTAGTGGCCAAATCCAACCGTTGGATTTTTGTTCTTTTTTACGAGCTACTTTGGTTTTCTTGGATTTTCTACTTCTTGTGTTCTTATCTTTAGCCTCGTAATCTTCGGCTTCGTAGGTGTTTTTGCCGACTTTATCGTCCTGAACATACTCGCTACTGGCACCGAGAGGGCGCTTTTCGACTTTGGCATCGTTTCGGATAAATGGTGAACGGACACCGAGCGAATAGTTGTTTGCATTTGGTGAAGTTGGCGCCTGCGCTGGCTCTTTTGGAGCTGTATTAGCGACTTCAGCGGTATTTTTGCTTTGGATTTTGTCGTCTGCAGTTTTGATAGTTTTTGGTTCTGGTTTTACGGAAGCCACTCGAGCGACTGGCTTAATAACTGGTTGGGCCGGGGCTTTAGAGACTGGGGTAGGTTTCGTAACTGGCTTTGCAGGTACCTTAACTACCGGAGTTGGTTTTGTTGCGCGAGCAACTGGTTTTACGGCCGGCATTGGCGTCGGTTGTACGGCAGGCTGAGTGGGAATAGAATGCGGCTTTGTAGCGACATGTGAGCTCGCGATGCGATAATTTGGCATGCCGGCAGATGCCGGTGCAAAGCGTGCGACGCGGCGCGGTGGTTGCGCAGGGGTAGCAATGGATTGATTAGAAGCATTAACTTGAATAGTTTTTGGACCTATATTTGTGGTGGCTACTTTTTTGCGCGGACGCGCAATAAAATCCATGTAGCGCGTACGTGGCGGATAAGATTGCTTCTGAGCAATTAAATCCTGTGTTCCGATTTTTGAAGTCTTGGCTGGTTTTGGCCTGGAAGCTTGTAAAACTGCTTTATCTAGCTCGTTGTAATCGATTTTACCGCTCATTATATTTACCTTTTGCTGATTCTACGATAGCACAAAATGAATCTGCTATCAAACTGGCGCCCCCGATGAGCAAACCGTCAATACCAGCAATGTCTAGATATCCTGCTGCAGTATCTTTGCTAACTGATCCGCCGTAAAGAATTGGAATATCTAATGCGACAGCTTCGCCATAAAGTTTGGCGATTTGGTGACGAATCACGCGTTGTGCTTCTGCGATATCTGATGGATTGGCAGGGCGGGCGTTTTTGTTGCTAGAAATAGCCCAAACCGGTTCGTAGGCAATGATAACTTTGTTGATGTCTTCTTCGCTAACTTCACTGAGTCCACCAAGGAGTTGAGAGTAGATGGCAGAATTGGTTTCGCCGTTGCGGCGTTCCGTGGCGGTTTCGCCGATGCAGAGCACAGGAGTAAGGCCGTTGCGGATGGCGGCAGCGACTTTTTGCGCGATGTCTTTATCACTTTCGTTAAAGACATAGCGGCGTTCAGAATGGCCAACAATGGCGTAATCTACAAAGCCACGAATCTGAGAAACAGAAACTTCACCAGTGTATGCGCCGTAATCGCGCCAATAGAAGTTTTGAGCGGCTAATTTGAATTGTCGGCGATTAATCTGAAGTGAAAGCGTTTGTAGAGAAATAAGAGATGGGGCTAGAACTACCTGGACGTTACGCATGGCAGGGATTTTGTCTGCGAGACGATGCAGGTAAAGGCTGGCTTCGCCAGGGGTAAAGTTCATTTTCCAGTTTGCAATAATATATGTTTTTCTAGCCATCATAAGGATATTTTAGCATAAGTGGGATGGTTTTTCTTGGCATCAAAAAGCGCAGCTCTGGGGGCTGCGCTTGGGGGATTATTCGCCGATGAGACCGAGGATGCCACGAAGAGCATAGGCGGTGTCTTCATGACTACGAACCGTAATAGTATCGATGCCCATTTGGACGACTGGGTAATCGTTGCCACCTGGTTGCGTCATATCGCCGAAGTAAAGGATGTCTTTCTTTTCGACTTTGAGCTCTTCCATGAGGTGAGTCATGCCGAAGACTTTGTTCATGCCAGGAATAAAGGCATTAATTGAGGTAGTACCACCAACTTCGTATTCGAATTCTGGGGCGAGTTCTTTGGCGCGAGCAACGATAGCATCGCGCTTCTTGTGGTCTGGATCCCAAGCGTATTTAACGTCGGTGCCGGCTTTCTGGCCGAGAGCGGAGAAGGTGACTTGAGAGAGGCGGTTTTCGACGATTTCGTCGCCGTCTTGGAGTTTGTCTTCTTCCCAGTAACCGAGTTCGCGTGCGGCGCTTTCGATAGCCTCGGTGATTTTTGCGACTTGTTCGTCAGTGAGAGGGTAGTTATAAACCTGTTCCCAATCTTTTTTATCGACACTGTAGCGATAGTACTGGGTGCCCTGAGCGACGAAGAGGTGGAGATGTGATAGTTGTTCTGGAGTAGCTTTTTCGAGACGATTAACGATTTGGACTAAGAATTGGTCAAATTTCTGTCCAGAAATTGGGCAGATTTCGAAGTGATCAAGACACTGCGTAAGAAGATCGGCAATCTCGTCTGGGATTGGCGTCTTGGCGATGTTGAGGGTTTGATCGATGTCAAATGCTAATACTTTTCTCATTTAAAGCTCCTTTTATGAAGATATTTTACAAAAATACCATAAAACTTGCAAAAGTAAAATAATTTAGACAAAAAAGTAACCCCCACACTGGCTGTGCGGGGGTTACGGTTGTTTTGAAAATGATGAACTGTTAGGGGAATTTGCGTTGGCGATTGGCGAGGATATTACTTCTTGTGGAAGATATCCTTGTCAACATGATGTACCATGTCCCAGTAGCTGTCGAAAGCTGACTGTTCCTCCTGGGGGCTCATTCCCGACCAGAAAAGACCAGGATAAGACTGCTTGAGCGGACGTCCGAAGATATCCTTAGTCTTGTCGGGCTGCTGAGCATTGTTGTTGGACTGCTGAGCATTGCCGCCATTCTGCTGACCCTGGTTGCCCTGGGACTGCTGGCCGCCGTTGCCGGACTGGTTGCCACGAGACTGCTGCTGAGCACCGTTGTTGCCACCATTCTGCTGTGCGTTTACACGCTTAGCTTCGGCAACAACTGCATTGTAGGCGACCTGGATAGATGCCTTGGATTTTGCGGCGTCCGGCTCTTTTGCGAGCGTGAAGCCCACAACATTTTTGGAATGCTGGGTTACCTGCGTCATAGCTTTGCCTTTGCCGGCAATTGCCAATAAGTTTCCGATTGCCACTATCTGGTCTTTCGTAACCTTGTCAGTTTCCGAAAGGTGGATCCTAACGGAATCCTTGTCGTGTTCCACATATGTTGCTTTCGGGTCTTTCTGTCCAGCGACAACGTTGCCATTTTTTCCGATAATCTCTGTTTTCATTGACCATTCCTCCTATTTGAATAAGAATTGGATTTTCACTGGCGGTCTACCAGTGAGTCGCCATATACAGGCTGACGCTAGAAGCGAGAATAATCTTGCGTCTGGCGTCGGCCTGTAATCTCTAAAAAAGGAGAAAAACAACCGTTAAAGTTGCTTGTTTGAAGAACCTCCAAACATGCCTATATATTATCATATTAAGGCAAATATGTCAATAGTTATAATAGAAAATTGTGTAAAAACCAAGAAAAAGCCACGCGATGCATGCGTGGCTTTTGACTAGATGCCCCTGCGAATCATGTCCTTATGAACATAATCTTTGGCTTTTCTCTGATTCTCGTCAATGAATTTGCCGGGTTCCAGAGGCCATTTGTCAGGGAGCATATAGTCAAACTCTCTGAGCAGGTCGTTGATCATCTTTGTCATTGTTGCCTGTGTAACTCCTCTGGCGGGAGCTTTGGAAAAACGCCAGATGATTGTGGTCTGACGATTTTCTTTGTCATGCTTCCTTTCGCCTGAGTTTGTTAAGGCCGCGCCATTACTCTTGACCGGGTAGGTTTCGAGCAGATAGTCTATCAAAGCGGCTGCCTGAGGCGGCGTAACTTCTTGGTTGGTACCAGTGCGTACGTCTATTCTCGGGCTAAGTTTCGCGGTCTTAAAAACCCAGCCATGAATATACTCGTCAGGCCAGAGTTTTAGCTCCCAGTAGTTGCAGACGCGACCGTTGTAGGTCACGAGGGTGTCTTCGACTCTTATGCCTTTGATGAGCTTTTTGAACGCGATGACAACAAGTACAACGATTAATGCAGTAATAACAATAAATACTAGTTTCATTCATAACACCTCCTGTGCTGGATTGGTCGAAACTACACTTATATTATAGCACAAAAAGCCCTAAAAGTCAATTAGGGCTTATGGTTATTCAGGGGTAGAATTATTTATTTGACGTAAGCAAACTTGTTCTTGCCGCGCTTAACCAGGGAATCACTTGAAATTGTAATATCTTCGGTAGCTTTTTGACCGTTTACAGATACGGCATTACCGGAAATAAACTTGCGTGCCTCGCCTTTACTACTAGCTAGACCAGATTCGACAAGTACATCAACGAGTTGACCCGGCTTGGCATTAGGGAAGCTTTCGGCAAGGAGCTTGCGATCATTGTCGTCAAGTTGCGAGAAGTCTTGTTCTTTAGCAAAGAGGAATTCGCTGAGCTTGGCGGCACTGTTGGCGGCTTCTTCGCCGTGAACAACAGCGGTAATGCGGCGACCGAGTTCTTTCTGTCCGTAGCGCGCGGATGGGTTTTCGTTGTGTTTCTTGAGAATTTCTGTAAGTTCTTCAGGGGTGACGAGGGTATACATCTTGAAGAAGCGGTCGAGATCGTCATCGGCTTGATTAAGCCAGAACTGATAGAAATCAAAGACGGAGGTTTTGGTACTATCGAGCCAAACAGCATTGCCTTCGGACTTGCCGAATTTACGACCGGTAACTTTGTCGATAACGAGTGGGCAGGAGTAAGCGTCGGCTTTGGTGTTTTCGAGGCGCTTGATAAGGTGGATACCAGAGGTGCAGTTGCCGTATTGATCTGCGCCGCAGAGCTGTAAATCAACGTTGTACGTACGGAAAAGATGAAGGAAATCGTAGCCCTGAATAAGGGTATAGCTGAATTCGGCATAAGAGATACCGGAGCCACCTTCGCCGATGCGGTTTTGGACAAACTGGCGGTCGAGAAGTTGTGTCATACTAAAAGCTTTGCCGATTTCGCGGAGGAAAGGTAGGAATTTGATTTCGTTGAACCAATCATAGTTATCGAGGATCTTGGTGCCTTCTGGAGAATGGGTGACCTTGACGATTTGCTTGGCAAGGGCGACTTTATTCTTGGCAATTTCGTCGAGGCCTTTGAGATCGCGTTCGACGGTATCCTTCGGGTCGCCAATCTGACCGGTGGCGCCACCAACAAGATAATAGGGAGTATATCCGTGACGAACAAAGCAGGCGCACATCATAAGGGCAGCAAGATGACCAATGTGCAAGGAATCTGCACTAGGGTCAGTACCCCAGTAGAAATTGCGCGGAGCTTTGTCTAGATCTGTAATGTCGTCCAGGGTATTTTCGGCATAGAAGCCGCGCCACTGGAGCTCTTCGGATAGTTTCATAGATACTCCTTAATTATTTATAACCTTTTCATTATAACACTTTATTGTTTGCTTTTCTTCTTTGCCTTGGTTTGAAAGAGGGTACCGAGAAGCCAGCTAACGGTGATTGCGCCGAGCCAGTTGCCGGCAATGGCGAGAATTATTGACCAATGCCAAGTATTGGCGATGCCAAGCGTTATGATGTTGGCGATGCAGTGTTGAAAGCCACAGAGAATGAATAGTGGTACACCTGCGAAGACGCTGAGTGGGGTTTTCTTGAAGCTTTGAACAGTTATAAACATGATTGCGCCGCAGAAAAAGGCTTTAATAAGGAAGGCAACAGAAAAGTCCCAAGTTGCAACTTTGTCGATTGCGGCGGTTTTGACAGATTCGTCACAGAAGCTCATGAGTAAGCCAATGAGGTAGCCTATAACTAAATTTACTACAAGTATTACAAGCATGTCTTGTATTTTGAAGCCGTTTTTCTTCATAGCGCCAGCTTTGCCGGTGAAGAGGTTGGCGCCGAGCGCGCAGACACCGAGTAAGCCGAAGGCGAATAAAAAAGCACCAAGCGGTGCGCCGATTTTGAGTAACACGAAATCTCCGAGTGCAATCATAATAGCGGCAACGGCGGATTTTTTGATAAGCTCTGTCATACTTTGATTGTGCCACAAGTGATGGGGAAAATACAGGGGAAGTGCGTGTACGCATAGATGTTTTGAGATTTATATGGGAGTAATCGGGAAGTCTATAGAAATAACTGTGGTAAAATAGGGAATATCAGGGCCTGTCGTTTAACGGATAGGACATATCCCCTCTAAGGATACAATGCTGGTTCGATTCCAGCCGGGCCTACCATCATTGGAGTCGCATCTGACTCTTTTTTTTTGTTGGATTGGAAAAGCCCCCGGCTGATGCGCGGGGGCTTGTTTGTTCGCTGAAGATTAAGCTGCGGTCTTGCGGATAGTGGCAGAGAGTGCTACGTCTGCCGCCGTAGGCCACCATTTGCCATCGTTGTTCATGAGCGAGTTGTAGCGATTGCGCCACTCGTTCATAATCTCTGCGAGCTGAGCGTCATCGTAGCCAAGAGCCTTGATGATCTCTGCGATCTTGTGGTACGTCGATGCGTCGACATCCTCGGGTGTGCAGAAATGGCTGTTCGACATGGCCATGTGGCCATCTCCGTCTACTGAAATACAGATCGAGCTCGGGAACATGCCAGACGCGTTCGTGCAGAGTATTGTAATGCTCTTGCTGTACGTCTTGCTAGCCATTGCCAGCTTGACGAATTTGGTTACGTCGGCGAACGAGGCGCGAGGCGTCTCTCCTGAGCCGGGCGCGGGTCTGGGACGAATCCACAGACTGGCATACTCTGGGCTCCAGTCGAACCAAACGTCACCGTTAGGGTTCTGAGTGGGGCCGTCATGCCAGTTGTATTCCGGCTCGACGGGGGCGGGTGTTGCGGAAATTGCGGACTTTCTTTTGAAGAGCTTTTTCATAAAAGCTCCTCCTTTCTATAATGAATTTCCTCAGCGTATAAGGTAAGGTCCTATCCTTTGCTTCGGATTATGTTTATTATAGCACACAAAGGTGTTTTTGTCAATAACGTTCCTAAGTTAACCTCTCAAGTGCAACGCCTAGTAACAAAAAAGAGACATCTTTGCGTCTACCCTGTTAGAATTAAATTTGCATAAACTAAAAAGGAGTAAACAGATGTCTCAAGGTAAGTATACACATATTTCGTTTGAAGA
>JAFONX010000029.1 GCA_017418275.1 Candidatus Saccharimonadota bacterium
AGCTCAATAAGGCCGGATCCCAAACCGTCTCACGAAATTTCAGGCGCTCTAAAGAATCCTTCGCATTCGGTACATAAGCATCGACCAAATAAAAATCGTCAAACTCCGCCGTCAATAAACGACCTTCCGTGCGCACATCACCAAATTCATCCACCCAAGCAAAGCCTTTATTTTGTTCATCAAACATCCCAAAACGCACGTTTAGTGGCTGAACTTTTGCAAAAATTGCCGTGCCAGAGTAACCCGCGCGTTCGGCTGAGTTCCAGATTTCAACATATTCCTCAAAATCTACTTCAGCCTGCCCCTGTTTTGCCTTCGTTTCCTGCAAACAAATAATATCCGGGTCGTACTTCGCTAAAAATTCCTGAAAAGCGCCTTTCTTTAGCACTGCACGCAAACCATTTACATTCCAAGAGAAGATCTTCATAGCCTTATTTTATGACACAATTCTCCTTATCGCAAAACACGCAGCCCAAATTTGCCACCTGCGCCCAAGCATTATATAATATAACTATGAAATCTTCGCCACGAATTAAAGAGGCGATAGCAGTCGCCACCAAAGCTCACGAAGGTCAGCTTCGTAAAACTGGTGAGCCTTACATTATTCATCCACTCGCCGTCATGAAGATTCTTCAAGAGTGGAATATGGATGAAGATACTATTATTGCCGGCATTCTACACGACACCGTCGAAGACACTGACTTATCTCTCAAAGAAATCGAGGACACTTTTGGCAAAGACGTCGCCTTCCTCGTAAATGGCGTTACTAAACTTGGCATCGCCCGTAGTGGTATGAAAGACCTCGACGAATACCTTCCCGAAACCGGCGATAACCTCCTCAAACTCCTCGTCGCAACCGGCCAAGACGTGCGCGTCTTAATTATCAAGCTCGCTGACCGCCTGCATAATCTTCGCACACTCTCCGCTCTTCCGCCGGCCAAACAGCAGAAAATCGCCCGCGAATCTCTCGAAGTCTTCGCGCCACTCGCTGACCGTCTCCAGATGGGTCACGTACGCGTCGAAATCGAGGAAACCAGCTTCCGTTATCTCAATCCGCGTCGCTTCGAATTTCTACAAAATCTCACCAAAGAACGCCTCAAACAAGCCGACAAGAAACTCAAAAACGCCCAACACGCCGTCGAGGAAGCCCTCAAAAAAGAAAAGATTGAATATAAGTGCGATGGTCGCGTTAAATCAATTTATTCCCTGCACAAAAAACTCGCTAAATACAATCAGGATATCAACCGTATTTATGACCTGATCGCCCTTCGTTTTATCGTAAAAGATATTACAACCTGCTATCTCGTGCTTGGCATCATCCACTCGCTCAACCGCCCAATGGACGGTCGCGTCAAAGATTATATCGCAATGCCAAAAATCAACGGCTATCAATCACTGCATACTACAGTTATCACGCCGGACGGCCAAATTGTTGAGTTCCAGATCCGCACCCAAGAAATGCACGATTATGCCGAGCGTGGTCTTGCCGCCACTTTCTTCTATAACGAACAAAAGCTCACTTCCGCCTACACCGAAGGCAAAGTCAGCAAACTTCCACCACATCTACTTTGGATTAGAGAATTGCAGGAAACATCCACCAAACTCAAACAAGGCGAAAAAGTCGACACTAAAAAACTCCGCCTTAACCTCTTTGCCGATAAGATTTTCGTCTATACGCCAAAGGGTGACATTATCGACCTACCTAAAGGCTCCATGCCGCTCGACTTCGCCTACCGTCTCCATAGCGACATTGGCGCCACCTGTACTGGCGCGATCGTAAATGGCAAGATGGTCAGCCTTAGCACTAAGCTCAAACAAGGCGACATTGTCGAAATTATTACCACTAAGAACCAAAAGCCAAACCCAGGTTGGCTAGACAAAGTCTTTAGCAAACACGCCCGCACGAAGCTCCTCAGCCAGCTCAATACGCTCTTCGCCAAAAAAGAAGAAACTGGTGGCAACTTCCGCAAACCAAGCAAACATTAGTCAAAAATGAGCCAAAAAAATGACCGGGTATTACCCCGGTCGTAAAAGGCCTTAGTTGTAGTTTTTGCGAGCTTCATGCTCAGTGTTCCGATGCACGCTCCATGTAACTGTAGCGATGTGCATAACGTCTCACCCAGCGAGGAATTACCTCAAGCTCACGTACTGGCATATGACTGTAATCAATCTCGGTAATCACGATAGAACGATCCTCTGTTTCTTTAAGCTCCCGAATCAACTCGGTAAGCGCATTAGAGATAACAATGTCGTCTTTCACGAGTGCGAAATTGATATCACGCCAGATAATGAAATAATGCGATAAAAACGACAACACCTCATCCGGAAAAGCCTGCAGCAATGTCAGACCCGCATTCTCCAAAAATCCGAAATAAATTCGAGATTCGAAGATAAAAAGCGTAGCAACACAGCAGCGCGGGACAATCAAAGCCTGCTCGCCCATCAGCATCGGCGCCGGCGGCAGCGAATATCTGCCACCATTGCGATCCCGAGCAACAAACAAACGATGACGTTGCGCTCCCTTCGGTCCATCCGGTCCAGGACCATCAGGTGGTGGCGGTGGCGGAGGTGGCGCAGCAGCAGATGCCACTCTACGAGTCATCGTAAAGCCTTCCTGCACCAGACGAAGCGTCAGATCCGTCAGGTCAAACGAGACATCAGAAGCCTCAATCTTGTCTGGCAGCTGAGCCGGATCAGCTGGTTCCAGCAATCCATTAATGGCGCCACTAAAGTCTTCGTAATCAATTAACGGAGCCTTCATAACGCCATCCGGAGTGCACACGAGAACCGTAACACACTGCTGATGATATGAGTAATCGAAATACTCCATCACAAGCAAGCTGGAACAGCTCACGACATACCAGAGTCTAACTACCGAAATACGATGCCATGTGCCATCACAGAGCGCACTATGCTCGATATTCGGGTATTCCATTTGTATATACTTCACGAAAAATTCCCCCTTGTTGAAATTTGGAAACGGATTGATTTTGGTCCTACAACTATTTGCCTGATAATTTTCTTTCTATAGCACACTGGCCATGAACACGAATATTATATAATTTTTTATCATAGAAGTCAAAGACAATTGTGCTTATTGCTCTATAAATTGACTTTCTATAGCTCTTATGGTATAATATACAAATCCGTATAAAAATCGCGTACTTTACAAGGAGGCTCTCAATTATGAGAAAACAGCAAATCAAAAACCTGTCTACCCTCGCCCTTGCTACCCTGGTACCACAGCTTCCCTTATATGGAATTTATGCCATTTTCTGGCCAAATGCATTCCATTATCTCATTACACGGATGCTGCCACTTGCGGTAACAACTTTTCTGTTTCTAGTCACAGCCAATCTCTTGAGCTACTGCGACATCAAGAATAGAACCAACCGGTTTTACGGCTACCTCATCAACTTCGTTGCTCTATCGTGCCCTTGCACTTCCTTCATCATCCACTCCAACGTGCCTGTTCTTGAAGATTCCAAGGTGTTTTACGAGTATGAATCGGCTATTTTTAATATCCTGCTCGCCCTCGTGCTCGCAGAATTCAGTCGTAGATACTTCATGTATCACGAAAAGAAATATGAGGAACAGCTCGCAGAAGATACAGAAGAATCATCCGAAGAGTAACTCCACTTTGACCACCACCCGGAACAATACCGGGTGGTTTTTACATCAAAAAGCCCCGCGATATTCGCGAGGCTTTTTATAAGGTTTGGCCAAAATGTTTTAGAGCGGCTATTTAAGCTTCTAGCGATCGAAGAGCTTGCGCTTTACGATAAAGAAGCCAGCTGCGATTGCGCCAAAGCTACCAGCACCGAGTGAACCCCAGGTAAGGATTTCATCGAGGGTCTTTGTATTTGTAATTACAAAACCATCTTCTGCGTTACCAGTAATCTTTGTAGCATAGCCAGGAATATCAATGTTCTCTGCTACGCTGTAACCTTTATCACATTCATCGACACGGCGATTTTTCCAGGTGTATTCCCAAGTATTATCACCGTCAAGGTTGTTTTCTTCGCTAAGCTTAACTGTATCGAGCACGTCGTCACCACACATCAAGCTTACTTCGATTGAACCTGGGCGATCTTCTTTCTTATCTTCTGCCCAAACTTTCTTAACTGGGATATCTACAAGTTGAACGTTGTAGAAGACGCAGCCATCTTTTTCGTCGTCGTCAGCAGCAAAGTTGTCGCCAGCGTTGATTTCACAAGTCGAGAAGTCTTCATCTAGCGCATAACCTACAAGTAGCGAATCATCCTCTTCTACAGTGTAAGTAATAGCTTCGCCATTTTCATCGTAAGCTGGCAAATCCTTGAATTTACCAGTCCAGCAGCCATCTTCGTCTTCGTTAGCCGCAGTAAGGATAAGGTTCTGAACTTCACCATCCTTGTCGTTCGACAATTCAAAGTCTAGGCTTTTTGGACGCTTAGTCTTATCTTCGTCAATGAAGCACTTCTTTACTGGAATGCTTGTCTTGGCAGTATTTGTCATACCAGTGTTTGTAGCTGGAGCAAAGCCGATTGTCTGACCATCGATAATATAGTTATCTGAAACATAAGTATCAGAACCACCATTGTAGTAATCGATTTCCTTATAGGTGTAGTTGTATTCGTTGCCTTCAGTGTCCTTCTTGACAAGGCTTACGCTCAAAGACCACTCTTCTCTAGTGCCGTACCATGACTTAACCATGTAAGAAGTTCTGTAATATTCAGGTGTGCCACCATTTACGCTGCGATAGATGTTGAAAGCGACAGCATATGGACGCTTTGCTACATTACCACCATCATTCCAGTGCTTCGTAGCAGTAACAGTAATCTTCTCAAGCGAGTTAGTCCAATCAACTTCGTAATCACCATCATCATTTGCGACAGCCTTACAATAAGTCTTATTGCCAACCACGACGTTTTCCGCGCAGCTTAGGCTATAAGCAGCTGGAACCGATTTTTCCTCAATTGCATAAGTAAGATCGTATTCCGTACCATCAACGGTAAGCTTCGTGACGAGACCGGACACATAGCCACCCCATTCGATAGAATTAGCATTACCTCTCTTAACGAATGTAACGCCGGCCTTCTCGACCATATCATCTACCTGCTCATAAGCGTTATTTCTGTAAATAAGCGCATGAATAGTATAGTTTAGTGACTCTGGGCGATAATCGCCAGCATAGCCACCATCAGACCAGTGCTTTGTGGTCCAAAGGTTTACCTTTGTAATATCTTCAGAACGGTTAACGAGCGTACAGCTATTTGTAAGGTGATCACTAGATGTACCACAGCTTACTTCCTGAGGCATAAAGTAGTAAATTACATTACCGTCATTGGCTGTATCGATATTAGTATTATGCCACCTGTCTTCGCCCTGCGGCTGAACGATTTCGAAGCCATTCTGACCATCCGGAATTACTTCCTCGATCTTAAAGGTTCTTGGAGTGCTACCCGACTCAACTTCGTAGGTGTAGGTCTTAGTCCAATCATTCTGCGCGTTTAGGAAGTCATGCTCAACCGTTTGACCAGTTGCAGCATCTTTTAGGTTAAACTCGATAGACACATTGTGAGAATCTGGATCACCAATGCTATCTTTCCAAACCTTCTTGATGACAACTTTCTGTGTCTCCGTAGTCTTTACAGTATAATCGGCCGTAAAGATTGCCTGAGCATATGCGCCATCACCTCTGTAACCATCTGGGATAATTTCGACATAGCCCGTTGCGAGATTATTTGGCAAGCCTTTCTTGTAGAAGTCGAAGATTGCCTTTGCGTTTGTACCATCCGAAGGATATTCATCATAACCTTCATACAAATATGCCAAAGCCCAGTGCATAGCGTCATTATTAGTAACGGAATGTAGGCCATTTGTCTGACCATCGATTTCGCCATGAATGTTATTGCTTGCCCAATAGTAAGCTGTAAACATTCTCTTAATTCTTAGCATCTGACCGCTAGTAGCGTTCTTAAATTCGCTTAAGTCATAGACCGTAGCTGTATGATTGCCTGGATCTGGATTTACCCATTTTGGCGTAATACACCAAGCGCGACGATTATCCATGGAGAAGTAGCTTTCGGCGCCACTACCATTGATAACCAAGTTTGCATTTTTACTACTAGTAGCACTTGCCTCTTGCGGTTGGAGTCTACTGACCAAGGTAGCTCCAGCTACAATAAGAAGCGCTAACAATCCCCCTATGAAGAAGAATTTCTTCTTGCGTACCAAAAGTCTACGCATATATACCTCTCTTTTTAATGTTTATTTTTGTTTTTTATTATGACCTTTTGTACCTCTATAGTACCATAAGCTTTTTAAAAATGCAAATACTTTTTTCAATTCATTAAAAAATCCGCCCAGTTGCCTGAGCGGATTATTTTTATAGTTCAGCGATTTTTACACGCACCTGCTCGGTCGTATCACGATCGCGAATCGTTACTGAATCGTCTTCTAAAGAATCGAAGTCGACTACAACGCACTTTGGCGTGCCGATTTCGTCCTGCTTGAGATAGCGTTTACCAATATTACCAGAATCATCCCAAGTTACATTACCATATTTCTTGCGCAGCAAATCATAAACCTCACGTGCTTTAGCAACCAAATCTGGCTTATTCTTCAAAAGTGGCGATACGCAGAAGCGGTACGGCGCCAAATGTTCCGGCAAGGCCAAAATCGTGCGTTTCTTACCATCCTTCTCTTCTTCTTTATAGGCACAGCTGAGTACCGCGAGCAACAAACGCTCAACCCCAATCGAAGGCTCAATCACATGTGGTACAAAACGCTCGCCGCCACCCTTCGGGATATACTCCATACTCTTACCGCTCGCCTTCTGAATGTTCATCAAATCAAAATCCGTACGGTAAGCCAAGCCCATCAGCTCTTCCTGACCATTTGGATAATCAAACATAATATCAATTGTATGCTTCGAATAGTGCGCACGATCTTCTGGCGCAACCTCGAAATCATGAATCAGTTCCGCATCAAGACCCATCTCCTCAGTCAGGAATTTATGATATGCATCGTGTAACGAATCAAAACTTTCCTTCCAATCAGCAGGATTAACAAAGTATTCAATTTCCATTTGCTCGCATTCACGATCGCGCAAAATAAAGTCGCGCGGAGAAATCTCATTTCGGAAAGCTTTACCCTGTTGCGCAAGACCAAATGGCAAATCTGGATAGACAGTATCTACAACGTTTTTGTAGTTTGTAAAAATACCCTGAGCAGTTTCTGGACGAAGATAAGCAATGGAAGAATCATCGTCGACCGGACCAACATGCGTCTGGAACATCATATTAAACTTACGAATGTCACTCCAGTTAACCTTACCACAAGTTGGACATTTGACGTTCTTGGCTTTAAACTCTTCGGTCGAGATGCTTTCGTTTGCGCCCTCGACAAGCTTGTCGGCACGAAAACGTCCATGACATTCATTACATTCTACAAGCGGATCGGCAAAAGTAGCTGTATGTCCAGAAGCTTCCCAAGTCTTTGGGTTCATAATAATCGCCGCATCAACACCATACATGTCATCACGACCTTCAACCCAATAATTCCACCAAGTATTCATAATGCGACGCTTCAAAGCCACGCCGAGTGGCCCAAAGTCCCAAGTACCAGCCATACCGCCATAAACGTCGGAACCCTGCCAAATAAAACCGCGTCGCTTGCACAAACTTACAATATCTTCCATCTTTGTCATATATACATATTATACAACAAATACCTTAGACGTCCATTCGCGCCACCTTACCATATCCGTAGTGCTACAAATGCTTTCTAAGCCTACTGCGTAGCCCTCTCAGCGCACTTCACGACGTACGACACCTCATCCATAAGCTTCCCGGCATCTTTTACCTTTAAAGCCAGCTCTGCCGGACCAGATTGCATAATACGCATCAGCTTAATATGCTCCGCATTTACCCGTCCCGCCTTCGCCGGCGCAAATGCCACGCTTTCCTCATCCCAATAGTACCGCCCATCCACAACCAGTTTCTCGCCATTTGTATCAAAACGTAGATTTACTTCTTCGCCACTCGCGCGTAATAAATTCAAACCCCACCACGAACGCAAAACGTCCTTCCAACTACCATCCTCATCTTCGGCATGTTTTTGCATCACCCGAAACACCTGACAGACAATCTCGAAATACTCCGGCGAATCCACATGTTCGCTCAAATGATTCACCGCCCTCATCAAAGCTCCACCCTGTTCAATCAAATCCAAATCTTTCACGAGCGCATCATAATATTCCACCAAGCGCGCACCCGTCAAAACTCCCAAATCACTCCGCCCCGCATGAATCAAAACATCCGATACTGAAAACAACTCAATTCCACCTGCCAACTTCGACTTCTCTTTTCTTACACCGCGCGCAATCACACTCCGCTTCCCGCTCGGTGTCAAAAGTTGCAAAATCCGATCCGCCTCGCCATAATCTGTACGGCGTAATACAATCGCCTTTGTACGTAAATCTTTACTGTTTACCATCCAGCCCCTTTACCGTCATCAATAAATCTAGTGGCATCATTTTTGCCTTATCGAAAACTTTGTAAACTCCGTAATTCTCGTCAATCTCGCTTATCGTTACACTCGACACTACAATTACCGGCACATCCATCAGCTCAGGATAACTCCGCATCTCATGCAATATTGCAAAGCCCGTCGGTCCCGTCAAAAGTATATCCAGAATTACTAAGTCCGGCACTATCTCATCCATTGTCGTAATCGCCTCTACGCCATCACGAAAAAAGCTCAGTTCGTAGCCTTTTAAAATTCGCGAGTAATACTTTTCCCAACCGCGATCATCCTCGATGATAAAAATTTTCATACCAAGCTCATCTGCTCACTTACTGGCAAATCGACATAAAAACTCGTGCCATCTCGGTGACGCACTAAGCCAAATTTTGCATTCATATAGTTTGCAAACTTCGCCGCAATATATAAACCCATACCAGAGCTACCCGGACGCATCGAAATCTCCGTCGGCTGTTTTACAATACCATTTTTAATCTCGCGCCAAATGCGCGTCGGCACCGCCGGACCATAATCTCGCACCTCAATACGAATCTTATCTCTACCCTTATCGCACACAAAAATTTCACTCGGCAAATCTTCGCCACCATAATTCATCGCGTTCAAACAAAAATTGTAAACCACCGAATGTAGCAATTGTGGATGCGCTACAACTAAACGCTTGCGATTCCGGTAATAAATCTTCAACTCCCGTCGATTAAATCTAAAGAGTTGCCAAAGTTCACTCGAAACATCGTCGCAAATCGCGCGCGGATTGACCGGCTCCATCTCAAAGAGCGCGTCTTCCAAACGCGCTACGCGCAACATATCTTCTACCTGACGCAAGGCGCGCTCGCTCGTCGAAACGATTTGTCGTCCGACTTCCTGCACACCCTCAGTCGAATCTTCAAACTCAAGAGATAAGGCAAGCTGACGCACTAAACTCAAGGGCGCCTTAAGCTCATGCGCTACAACAATCGCGCCAGAATTAGCGCTCATTACCTCACTCTCCATATCTCTATTCTACATCAAGCCAGACACGGAGCAAAAAGCCAACGCTAAGTCTTTTTTACAACATGTTGTTACGTACAAGCGATTCAATAACCTTGTTATAGTCATCCATGTAAATCTCAGAATCCGTCTGAATAATCGCCGTACGATCGTTAATCTTAATAATTACAACGCTACCTTGTAAACCATTATCAACCGTACCGTCAAAACGCATCGAAGTACCACTAAAACTTTGGACAGCACCCTTTGATTCTAGCTTCGTCTCTGCCGATTCGTCACTATCGTATTTCGATGCCGTATTCTGATAACCGCTTACCACGTTATCATAATAGTTCGACACAATCGAAACCCTCAGAGCACAGCGAGTACGCGCATCGCCTATTGGCAATACTTCTGATGGCCGGAAATACGCCGCAAAGTCGCCTCCGCCTGAACCATCCTTCTCAACAAACGCATTCCACGTTTTTGGGTACTTAAAAGTTAAACCACCCAGCACATCAGGTACAGCTGTAAATTCTAGCCACGGCTCCTTGTCTTTTTCGAGAAAAACCAAATCGTCTTCCTGTTGTTGCTCAAGCTTTCCAGCCTCAATTGCCAACACTGTATCGTCCTCATGGTCTCTTTGCAGATTTTGCCATTTCACAAAGAATGCCACCATAGCAATCACTGCCGCTGCTGCAGATAGACAAGCAATAACGAGCGCTATCGTGCGCCCTACGCCCGACTCGCCGCGCGTATTAACTGGCGCGGCACTTGGCGCCTGCGCAACATTTACGCCCACCACCGGCACAGCCTGATGACGCATTGAAGAATTTAAATTCGCACCCAAGTTTGGGCTCTGGCCAGCATTCGCAAAAGGATTAACCGGCCCATTTTGCCCAGCATTTGGAGATACTGGAGTCTGACCACCATTAAAAGAATTCACTGAATTAGGATTCATATGTCTTTATTATAATTCAAACACAAGCTTTTTTCAAAACGCTTTGCACAATTAATTATTTACTAAAATCTTCGTCAATTACTTTAATTTCGTTTTTTAACTCCGCCAAATCTTTTTCAATGTCCTTAGCTAGAACCGTCAAATCCTTGTATTTTGCCGCCGCTTTGTCTAGTTCGAATTCATCCGAATAGAACCATTCCACGCCCGCTTTCAATTCATCGATTTTTGTCGAAATTTTCTTCGTTGCCATCCTAACTCCTTTTCTTTATATCCTTAATTTCTGCCTGAATTTCCTGCTTTAATGTCGTAATATTCACGACATTTCCGACAGCTACATTACCGCTGAGTAACGCATAGCCTCGCGCCAAAACGCGCTCCGGATTCAATTGTTCCAAAACTTTTACAATTCCAGACACTTCCTGCTCGTAACTCGTAATTTTAACGTTTATCTGGCGTTGTGCTTCTTTACAATTGATTTCCAAGTTTTGTTTTTCGAAATCAATCTTCGAATTCAATAACGTAAATACACGCTTCACTTCAGCCCGATTCGCCGATACGACTTCCTTTCTGTCACGCGAAAGCATCTGTGCCGCATTGCTTGGTGTCGAGGCCACGACGTCGGCCGCCATATCACAAAGACTCGTATCAATCTCATGCCCAATGCCCGTAATAACTGGAATTTTACTTGCCGCCACCGCGCGCACAAGCTTTTCATCATTAAACACCGCCAAATCGTCCGCACTACCGCCACCACGAATCAGCGCGATTACCTGAACTTCGCTCCGTTCATTAAAATAATTCAAAGCCCGAATAATCTGATCTGCCGCCACTATGCCTTGCACCTGCGTATGCGCCACTTGTACCGACAATCCACCCCAACGTTCATTCAAAATCTTACAAAAATCTGCATATCCTGCCGCCTGCGTGCTAGAAATTACACCAATCTTTTCAATCTCTGGTGGCAAAGCCCGCTTGCGTTCAGGCAAAAACAAACCCTCTGCCGCAAGCTTCTTTTTTAATAGTTCTAAACTCTTCTTAATACTACCTTCGCCAACCGGCATTATGCTTTGTACTGTCAGCGAAAATTTTCCCCAATCTGTCAGTTTCGGCAAAGCTCGAATCCGCACCTTCATGCCATCTTCGAGCGGAAAACGTAGCGCAAACTTCATCATGAAGCAGCCTACGCTCGATTTATCGTCTTTCAAGTCGAAGAAAACGAACTTATTCTGATTTACTTTAAAACTCGCGATTTCGCCTTCAATCACTACGCCCGTAAAAGCGTTTTCGAGGATTTGGTTACAAATCTCCTGAAACTCGCTAACCGAATAGACTAGTTCTGTATCTTGGTTCATTTTTTCAACGCCTTCTCCTCTACAGAGAACTTATCGCTACGCGACATTAAAGCTTGCTGATAGAATCCTAGACCACTCAAAATTGTACCCGTCAGCACCACAATCCTCGTTACAACCACCACAATTGTTGCAACCGACAAATCCACGCCTGTCGCCGCCAGAACCGCAATCATTGCACCTTCGTAACCGCCGAGACCACCCGGCGTCACTAATACCGTACCTACAACGCTCGCAATACCTTCTGCAATCATAATTTGCGGTAATATTTCCGGATGTCCCATCGCAATACCAACCACCCAATAGGTCGCAAGCTCAAGGAATGAAAATAGCGCGCCCCAAACCACTGGCTTCCACAAAATCTTACGGTTCCTACGCAAAGCTAGATAATCATTACGCAAATCCGTAAAAAAGCGCTGTACCGACTCCGCTCGAAAACGCGTCGTCTTGCCCTTAGCCTTCGCACGTTCCTCAAAGAACTTTGCCAGTTTTTCGATTTTTACCGAAACCCAATCGACGTTTTTCTGTTTTCGTACAATCAAATATCCAGTTGTGATTAATAACATCACGCCAGCCGCGATTACTCCTGCCAGCCACAGATAACCGTAATTTTCCGGCGCCACACAACCCACCGCCAGAACGATAACAATCGCAATCATTGTCTGTACAGCGTTTGCCACTGCGCAAATCGAATAGCGCAAAGCATGTATAAAGCTCACTTGCCCAGCCGAGACATCAAGACTCTTCAAACGCCAAATTAGATAAGCCAAACCACTCATACCGCCACTTGGCATCGTATGATTTACGAAGTTAATCTCGAGTGAGATGCGCGTCAGTTTTAACATCGAGAGGCGAATTTTCTTACGTTCCTTCAAGAAAGCAAAATACATCTGACCAGCCGACAAATACATCAAAGCCTGTTCAGGAATCAAAAGCAATAAAACCCAAATATTGAGTTCCTTCATCGCCTCCAGCGTCGCTTGAAACATCGTTTCTTCGTGACCGTTGATTATCACCTTATCCGAGAAGGTCGTATATCCGATGATTATCACCAAAATAATCGTCACGACGCTAAGGATTTTCTTAAACATGATAAAATTATAGCATATGAATTATTTGCTGGTTTTAGGTCGAGAACCAAAACTCTCGCTTGTTGAACTCGAGGCGCTTTTTGGTTCCAAAAACGTCAAAGCTTTCTTTGCAAAACAAGGAAGTAAAGACTCGAATCTCGCGATTGTAAAAACCGACAAACTAGATTTCTCACGTCTTGGCGGTAGCATTAAAGCCGGTCAAATCCTCACCGAGCCAGTCCAGGATTACTTAAGTAAACTCCCTGAAGGCAAAATTACCCTTGGCGTTTCGGACTATTCACCGCGCGCTAATAAAAAGGCTACCTGGGCATTAGCACTGAAATACAAAAACCTACTCAAACGTCACGGTCGTAATGTTCGCCTTATACCGAACAACGATGGCGCCGCTTTAACTTCCGCCGCATCGCACCATAACCAACTCGGCGAAAAACTCAATCACATCGAAATTCTCAAATACCAAAACGATATCGCCATCTCAATTGGCACCCAGAATATTACCGCCTACGCCAAGCGCGATCGCGAACGTCCGGCGCGCGACGCTTTTGTTGGGATGCTACCACCAAAGCTTGCCCAGATTTTAATTAATATTGCCACTGGCGAATTCGAAAAACAAAACCAGACCAAACCTATCGTGCTTGACCCATTCTGCGGTACCGGCGTTGTCTTGCAAGAAGCGATGCTTATGGGCTATTCCGCCTATGGCACCGACCTCAGTGAAAAAATGATCAAATACTCTGGCCGCAACCTCGAATGGCTCACAGACCGCACAAGCGGACTACAAAAACCCGATGCACCTAAGTTTTATCTCGAAGAAGGCGACGCCACCAAGCACAGCTGGCAAAGCGCCAAAGTCGGCTGCATCGCAAGCGAAATCTACCTTGGTCATCCGCTATCGGCGCCTCCAGGTAGCCTAAAACTCAAAGAGTTTCAACAATCCACTAAAGAGCTACTACTGAGCTTCCTAAAAAACATTTCCAGCCAAATTGAAAGTAGCGCAACTCTCTGCCTGGCTACCCCCGCCTGGCTCCGTCCAAACGGTAGCTACGAAGGTGTAAATATCCTTGACGAAATCGAGAATCTTGGATATAATAAACTGCAGTATAAGCACGCGACGACTCAAGACCTTATCTATTACAGAGAAGGACAAATCGTTGCGCGCCAATTATTAATTTTAAGGAAACAGTAGTAGTATGTCACATGTCAAAGCTGGCGGTACCAGCAAAAACCTACACAACAACGCTGGTCAACGCCTTGGCGTCAAGCGTTTTGGTGGTCAGACGGTTCGCACTGGCGAAGTACTCGTTCGCCAAACCGGCGCTACGAAGATCGCTGGCCCAGGCACGTTCATGAGCCGCAACTTCACCATCCATGCTGCCATCGATGGAAAAGTCGTCTTTGTTAAGACCAAGAAAAACCATTTCTCAGGCAAAAGCGTTCCACGCACCCGCGTCGAAGTTCACGCAGCCTAACAAAAATAGCTCCCGATACGGGAGTTATTTTTTATCCCCGATAAGCGGCATTATTGAATTGCAAACCCTAAAACCTTCTTCGAAGACACTGTTCCTTTTTATGTGCTAAGAAGAAGGTTTTTAGAGGTTCGCAATCTCCAATAATGCCCACTCGACCGGTACCCACATATCCAGACCGCTACGCTTGCTCATCATATCCGCCTGCGCCAAAATCTTTATAGCTTTAATTGCCTTAGCATTATCATTACCACCTATCAGCTTAGCCGCCTGCGACCCCATCGTACCTATAATCATTGGTCCTGCCGAGTGATCCTTGAGCGCCTCAAGCTTTTTCAAAGCAATCTTACTGTGCCCAGCAAAAGCTTGTTTAAAAGGCTCTAAGTTCTCAAATTTATCCCTGGTGCGTTCCTCAACAGTTGTAAATTCCTTCGCCTCAATATCTTTACAGCTTAAAACCAGTTTAATATACGCAAAAGTTTTGTTCAGTCTACCATTTGTCACAACTACTACCTCGTGTTCGGTCGAAGCATATTCTGGCAACTTTTCAAAACAATCTTTATTATCATTCAAATCTTTTAAAAGTATTCGGCGTTTTTCGCCACTACCAAACAGTGTCTGACCGAAAAAAATCGAGTCCAAATCCGCCAACGTTATTTGATCTGCCTCAAAAATTTCATAATCTTCGCCCAGCTTCAATTTGGCCGCCGCCATTATCGCATTACGATCCGTACCATGCAAAACACTAATCGACATTCGTAAACTCCTTTTTTTGTTCGGACTGACAATGCGGACAATAATGCGTACCACGTCCAGCTACTCGAGTCTTTAAAATTGTTGTTCCACATTTCAAACACGGCTCACCATCGCGCCGAAAAACTTGCGCAAACTTGTCCAAATAATTGCCGCGCGTGCCGTCTGGCTTCACATAATCCTTCATAGTCGAGCCGCCTGAATCAATCGAACGTCGCATTACATTACAGCATGCTTCGAGCAACGCGTCAGTCTGACTACGCGTTAAATCGCCGGCTAAAGTTCCAGGAAAAATCCCAACCATATAGCAAGCTTCGTCGGCATAAATATTACCAAGCCCACAAATCAGTTTTTGATTTAATAAAACCGCCTTAACATTCGTCTTTGCATGCTTTTGCATAATGTCATAAAATGCGTCAGGCGCCATATCCCAAGGCTCAGGCGCCAAGCTTTGCAAAAACTTATCGCGCGCCAAATCCTCATCATTCATAAGCGCCAAAAAACCGAATTTCCTCAAGTCGTTAAAAAACAATCGCCCACCATCCTCAAACTCAAACCAAACTCTCGTATGTCTACTCGGCATCTCCGCGACAAAGTTTCCATCTGGATGACCCGCCGCAAAACGATCGCCGTTCATCAAATCCGAAGCAATACGCTCAGGTCCAATATATATTAGCTGTCCTGTCATACGCATGTGCCCCAAAATCGTACGTCCATCATCCAAACGTACTAATAAAGCCTTGCCTTTTCGGTCGATTTTGACGAATTTTTGCCCTACTAACTGCCCTGCATCACCTCGAAAACTCTTCGCATTCAAAACCTCACATTGAACAATTTTCGTGTTCAAGATTAACCCCTGTAAACCGCGTTTTATCGTCTCAATTTCGGGAAGCTCAGGCATGGATTTTTTCTGCTTTTTAACCTAATTTATGCCGTAGATAAACAGCATATAGAAGGCTAAACCATTCTTTAACATGTGCACAATCATTCCACCATAAACTGTGCCGGTCATTTCACGAATCAAACACATAAACACGCTCATGACACCCACCGTAATACCAACATTCCACTGACCATGCGCTGCGCCGAACGCGACAGATGTCAATAAAATTGCCGGGATCGCCCAAGTATGACGACGGAGCTTACTGTATAGCCAGCCACGAAAAACAATCTCCTCTGCTACCGGCGCAATCACCACTAGCGCCAAAAACGCCATCATCATGTCTTTGAAACCAGAGATATTATCGTAGCCGACCTCTTGTGCCTGTTCCATATCTATCCATGGGAATATCGCTGCAGCAATTGCCGTCACAATCAACGCAGCAATCATTGACAAGATAAAGCCAATCACACCCATGCCGATATCCGTCCAAGTGAAAAGCCCTCTGAGACCCAAACTATCTCTGGTCGGCCTCTCACAAAAGATTAAAGCCGGAATCCCAAGCGTAATAACAAGATCTATCAAATAGACAATCGCCGAAAGAACCGTTTCGAGTGTCGCATTGACATTCAAAGTGACACCAAAAACATCCGTCAAAAGCAGCATCGCACCATACATAATCTGCTTCGAAATTTCTAGCGCTAACAAAACCCAGGCCGTAAACAGCGCAAGTTCTACAATCGTCAAAACAACCTTCCAGGTTTTGCTCTTGCGTTTTTGCCTAGACCAAGCTGCCATTATTTTTTCAATGCGACGATGGTATTTACTAACACTCTTCTGTTCAGCAGTTACTTTAGTGACTTTTTCCTTCGTAGACGACTTTTCGTCCGTTTTGGGCTTTGTAAAATTCTCTTTCATCTTTGATTGCACTTCACTCTTGCTTGCCATTTATCTACCTCCCCGCAAGTCTTAAAACATCGAGCACCGTCACAACTAACGCTAGAATAATAATCACCATAAATGCGCGACTCACAATCTTCTCTTCAGTCTCTTTTGTAAGCTTCTTCTTTAATAACTTGTAAATTGTAATTAATAACCATCTACCACCATCTAATGCCGGAATTGGCAAAACGTTCATACAAGCCAAAGAAATCGAGATCAATGCCACTAAGAAGAATAGATATGGCGCCCCACTATTCGTAAAAATTGGGAATAATACACCTACAATCCCAACAGGACCACTCACGGAATCTGATGCTGTTTTGAGCTCCTCAGCGCCGTCCTGACGCACAGAAGCGTCAAAGTTGACCTGCTTAACGATTCCACTGAAAAAATTCGCTAGAAGCGTTCCTACGCCCTTAAACGTCTCACCCGTAATTTGTAGCATCGTACCAAAGCCTACAATTGGAGCGCTCCAAGTACTACGATACAAAGCCGAACCGCCAATCGATGCGCCAAACAAATATTCCGCCTCAGCATCGTTTAACTTTACCTCAACAACATCTTCTTGCCCGTCACGCTCGTAAGTGATTTTGACCACCTTGCCAGCATGCTCGTTATTTGCGCTGATAAAATCATTCGGTTCATTAATATCTATTTCTTCAGATTGCACACAAGGTTCATTTTCGCACGTACTTTGTACATCTTCATAGCTTGCATGCTTTAAGATGTCACCTTCTTTAAAACCTGCTCCTTCCGCCGGACTTCCCTCAATAACTTCAGATATAGACACTGGCTGAACAGCAACCGCCTGCGTATCGCCTTCGATTGTAAATTGATCACTTAAAAAGTGTGGCATTCCAACCCAAGCCAAAATCGTCAGAATCACAAAAGCTACAAGCCAGTTCGCAAGTACACCGCCAAAGAGGATCTTAGTCTTTTTTGCGTAGTTTGCAGCACCAAAACTACCCTTTGTTGTATCAGCGGCGCTTTCACCCTTCATCTGGCAAAAACCGCCAATCGGCAACCAGTTCAAGGAAATCACTAAGCCTTCACCTGGCATTTTCTTCCACTGCTTGCGCGGTATGCGTTTCCACTTACCATCAACCTTACGCCAGCAAATCGCCCTCGGCGGAAAACAAATGCCAAATTCTTCTACCTCGACGCCGTTCTTTCGCGCCATTAAGAAATGCCCAAATTCGTGCGCCGTAACAAGGCACATGAGCATAAATAAACCAATAATTACTCCCACTAACACACTCATTACTTTATGATACCACGCCCCACCAATTCAAAGTCAAATCCTAATAATCAACTTCTTCCGCAAAAAGGCGCCAGACTGCTCGTCTAACGCCTAAACGAATATTATTTCCCGAACCTACGCTGTCGCCCGACAAATTCTTCAAGAATCTTCGGCACATCCTCTTTGGTCATATCTGGCCATTTTTTATCTAAAAACAACATTTCCGCATAAGCCATCCGCCAAAGCATAAAACCCGAGATGCGTTCCTCGCCTGAAGTACGGATCACCATATCGAGCGCCGGAATCTCCGGATGATACAGATTCGCCTCAAGCTTCTCAATTGTTACTTCGCCATTAATCTTGTTTGCAGCGTCCACAATTTCTTGCTTTCCGCCATAATTAAAACAAAGCCCAAGAATATTTTCTTTACAATGCTTCGTCTTTTCTTCGGCTTCTTCGACTGCTTTAACTAGATTCTGGCTTAAACGCTCCTTTGTACCTAGAATCGCAATCCTCGTATCATTCTTTAAGCATTTCTTGATAAACTTCTTCAAACATTTCTCAACAAGATCCATCAGATAATCGACTTCTTCTTTACTGCGATTCCAGTTCTCGGTCGAAAAAATGTAAAAACTGACAATCTTTACACCCTGTTTGTGACACTCTTCGGCAATATCTGCTACTAAATCGATGCCACGACGATGCCCCTCAAGTGTCGGTAACCCACGCTCGCGCGCCCACCTACGATTTCCGTCTACAATAAAGCCTAAGTGCTTAGGCAAAACATTCTCTTCCATATATATATATATTATAGTCTCTTTATCTTTAAATACAAAAACAGGCCTTTCGGCCCGTTTTTTATATTAAGCGATACTAACAATTTCGATCTTAGTATACTTCTGGCGATGACCAATTTCTTTATGGACACGCTTCTTAGAATGGTAACGAATGACGCGGAGTTTTTCGCCGGCGACTTTCTCTTCTACGACCTTCGCCTTTACCTTTACTCCCTTAACTGTTGGTTCGCCGACAGTAGTTTTGTCGCCATCAATTACGAGCAAAGCGTCAAGAGCGAGATCTTTAGTTCCTTCCGGGAGGAGGTCCACCAGGAGGGTCTCTTTCTCAGCGACAAGATACTGCTTGCCGCCAACCTTAATGACTGCTTTTTTCATAAAATTCCTTTTATTACTCCCGCTATTTTAACAGAAAACCCCAAGAAACGCAAGAGATAAAGACAAGAAAAAAGGCCCGCGTAGCAGATGCTACCGGGCGCGTTCGACCTCAAAAAGATGCGGCCCCCTGGGGTCAACCGGAGCCTTATCAAAGGTCAAGATGAGAAGATTTTGAGATTAAAGCACAGTGTAACGAGTGAAAGTGAAAGTTGCGCCCGCAATCTCATCGTCGGTGTACTCATGTCTGTCAGTCAGACGAGGCAGGCCTCTCACACCCATCACGATCACGCTGTCGCCAGCGGTCACGGAAACGCGCGGAGGAGTCTCGGGGATCTGAACATGGATGTCGAAGCGAGAGGTCATAGCGGAGATAGTCGCGACATGGGAGAGATTGATGCAAGGGGTGAGCTCGCCATTCTCAGCCATAGTGCGAACAGTATCAACGTCAAGGACCTCACGGGAGATAGTGCAGTTGCCGGAAAACATGCTATCGGCGATAGCAAATCCAAAGTAAGTAGTCATTTATACATCATCCTTTCTGATAATTGACCCCAAAATCGGATTACGGTCTCCTCTCCCCTTCTTTTTCTACGGGATGAGGTAAATGCCGAGACCCTTAAGCCTAGTATTAAGACTCTCGGGCATTTATCTCACCTCGTAGAGGCAAGACTTTCAAAATCTACTCATTACAAGTGCCTAAGTTCCTTACGCTTGCTGCGCTCGAACTTATGTGCCTATTCTAGAACATTTTGCACAAAATGTCAATCATTATTAAACATACCACCGAAATAACAGAGATAGAATAGCCTTAAAAAGTGTAAAACTATTTTTTACAAATGCCCCTATTGTGGGTAGTTTTTCTGGTAAAAATCCGTTAACATTCCATGAATTTGGCGCATCGCCTCTGCTATCACTGGGCTAGTTATAATCGTCGTCATCGCCGTATCGCCAAACGCAATAAAAGCCACTTTATCGCCATAAATATGCACTGCCACCGGCGCCGTATAAGCGTCCTCCGGCATAAAAGTGCGATGAAAATTAATCTCCTCATCACGCCCAATTTCAACTAAGTACCGCGCATGTGGATTATCTGGCGTCAGGCCATAGGTATGAATGCCGACAATTGGCAGCTGTTCACGATACGAATGCAAAAAGCTCTCCCCTTCCTCTTTAGTACCAATCATCTTATCTGCCACGGTACGAATCAGATATACATCTTTCTTGCATCGTAAAGCGTCATTATAAGCCTCATTAATACCTTCAAGCCCCTGTAAAGTGCGAGCGCCCGGCATCTCATTATACATATAGAACAGACTCATCAAGCGATCCATGCCCCGCTTCAACTGCAATTCATTGCGCTGCACCACCTTACGGCGCTTCTCGGCTAATACCTCAAGATTACTCGGATTCAATAACCTATAAGAAGTTTTCTTGTCGTCAGTCTTTTCAATCAGCTTCAGTTCTTCCATTTTCTTTGCGATGTTATAACAATTCTCGCGTGATTCGCCCGAGATTTTTGCCATCATTGCCGGACTTAAGACCCCATTCTCCATCAGTGCTAGATAAACTTTCGCCTGAGCCTCATTCAAACCGGCCTTCTTGATCAGTTCCAAATCCTCATTCCTCATATGCTTTTATTGTAACAAAAAAGAGCCTCGGCTACCCAATACCGAAGCTCTCGAAAGTCTTACCTTGCTACCCAATTCAAGGTAAAACTTTAAGATAGGAGCTAATTACAGATAAAGAACGAATTTTTCTCAAATTTGTTTTGTCAATTATATATACAATCCGGAAAGGGCTACCCCCATTAAGTCCCCCCTAGGCTTTACTAAGAATCTTTCTTTATGTCTTTTTCGATTTTATCGTCAGAGTGGACCTTTAGGGCTTCGTCTTTCTTGATCGAAACGTTTTTAGCCTTAGCGCCAGCAGTTGCGCGCTTAAGATCCTTCTGGCTACGGTACCAATAGGTGCCACCGACTGCGAGTGCGGTAACAGCTACAATCGCCGTAATAACTTCTGCAGGACCCGTATGAGGATATTCTGGCGGGGTGCTAGGAGTATCTGGCGTACTCGGCGTATCACAATTTTGGCGCACGACAATACGAGATGTACTCGTGTTTGTACCAGTTGTGTCGTCAGTTACAGAAATTACGTTTTCAAGCGTAGTTTCACATTCAAACTTCTCGTTCAAATTTTCGTCAATCTTTGCCTGGTAAGTCAAAGTAGCCGAAGCGCCAGGACCAAAGAGGCCAAGATTAAAGCCGTCAGAGTTAATTACATCTGCCAAAATCTTACCATCAGGATTTGCATTATCAACAAGCTTGGTAGTACCAGGAACGAGCGTTACGCCTTCCGGAAGTTGATCGCGAAACGTAACATTTGTTAAGTCCTTGCTACCAGTATTTGTATAGCGTACGCGATATGTCACCGTATCACCAGCATTTGCTTCAATTGAGCTTGCGAAATTTTCACCATCAAGTGAAACTTCCTTCACTATTTCAGAAGCAGCTTGTTCGGTGTGGAAAGTATAGCTAACGTAGCCAGAATAGGCCGAGCAGGCACAAATCTTGCCATCCATCGCTAGACTACCAATCAGAGCACCGCCCGTAGTAGACTCCGGGAAGACATCATTATCGGAAGAATTGTTTGTCGCTAACTTTGTACCGTTTGTGGCATTCGCGTTGTGAAGCGTGACTGTAGCATCGTCAAGAACAATCTTGATATCTTTATCGCCCAAGTTTGCAAGATGTAAACTATCGAAGACATAATCATCTTTCGTTAGCTCAACATTGCCGTCGCCATCGACATGATAAGCGTTTGTTCCCTCATCCCAATGGAAACTATCGTAAGTATACTGAGCGCCAAGCTGCGCATTCGTCTGCCCAGCAGCTACCGACTGCGGAAGCTTAATGCGAAAACGCGTATTGTAAATTGTGCCAATACCACCGCATTCGCCAAGATCAGTATACCCACCTTCTGGAAAAGCATGGTTATTAATATAATACGCACCCGCTTTGGCGTTCATGTTACCAAGCGTCGCCATTGCATCGTTGTGATAATAAGCGCGCACTTCGTAAGTTACACCTGGCTCAAGAGCGAGATACTCGCCCGCGCCGGCATAGGCCTCAAAGTTTGCGTTCGTATCATCGGCCTTGCGAACTCGCACGAATTCGAGCTCTGAGCCGAGACCAACACCAAGACAGGCTTTATTATTGTCGCCGTCCTGATAGTTGTCCTCTTCGCAGTTGTTCGAAATATGGTTCAAAATACCATACTTCGCTGGAGTACCCATGGTGTAACTCTCGCCCGGAATATTCGTATCCCAAGCATGAGTCGACGCCGCAGGAGCGACTATCGACGCTACCGTCGCAGTCGCCGCGAAGAGCAACTTTCTCCATTTTAGTTTTGTATTTTTATGTTTTGGCATATCTTAACTCCTTGTTACAAAGTCATCCCCCTTAACGTTTTAGAAGCTATCAGCATTCAATGCATCATTGTTAGGTTGCGCCGCCTGATCGTTATTGCGTTCCCGATTTATCTGCTCTTGTTCAGCTGCCGCTTCTTCGCGTGCTTGACGTCGAGCCGCACCAGCTTCGGTATCATTTACGTCGCCCGCCTGATCTTGATTAGCTACCAGAGATTCAGGACTTGGCATTTCTTCGACAGTATATGCTGGGTTATAATCCTGCTGAGTCGTATCCTCGACTTCTTGCTGACCCGGTTCAACTGGAGAAACATAGCCGCCCTGACCTCTCGCCAACTCATCTTCTTTCTTTGAATCGTCTGGTGGAGTTTCTGGAGGAGTCTCTGGTGGAGTTTCTGGAGGAGTCTCTGGAGGCGTTTCTGGAGGAGTCTCTGGAGGCGTTTCTGGAGGAGTCTCTGGAGGCGTTTCAGGTGGCGTCTCTGGAGGAGTCTCTGGTGGAGTCTCTGGAGTACTTGGAGGTGGCGTTTCTGGCGTACTTGGCGGTGGAGTTTCTGGAGTATTAGATGGAGTGTCTGGTGGCGTAACTGGATTACCTGTAATCTCTAAGACCCCTTGAGCACATTCCTGCTTTACAGTATATACAAGACCGTTTTCATCCTCAAAGACAAAGCAAGGCGTACCTTCTGCTTCAAATGTCGTAAATTGCCTAATAAGCTCGATATTATCCTTCGTAAGTGGCGCATCTGGATTAACCTGCGTAGCATAGTAATTCAAATACTTACCAGCCTCAAGCGAACCTTTGCGTACCTTAGCATTATTAATAAAGTCTTCATAACTCTTACAAAGCTCCGCATAGCAACCGTCTCTATTTTCAACAATCGCATCTTCAAGTTCTTCGCCTGTCAAATTGCGAATTGATTCTGGAATATATTTTTGCCCACCATGGATGGACATATAGTCTGCAAACATCGCCATATTAACGGCCTGACGTTCATTGACCTTAATAAAGTGCTCTTTAAACTTCTTAGTACCCGCTTCAGTAGATAAATCTTCGTTGGCGAATTCTTCGTCGTCAACCAAATTGTGTTCGCCAGTCTTGTCCTGATTAATGCCGTCACCAGCCTCATTTGCAAAGAGACCACGCGCATCATTACCATCCGCCGCGTCCCAAATGCTTTCGTTCTCTTCAGCGGTGTCACCCGCTACATCACTAACTAGTTCATTAAAGGCATCTTCGCTGGTTTTAATATCCAAGTCATCAACCTGCATCGATACTGTCGTTTCAGGGGCATTATTCTTTGGCTGCGCATTCTTTTTGCTGCTAAATCCGGCAAATATACCACCGCCAAGCATGCCAAGCGCCAAAGTCGCGGCCGCCACACGCATACCGAAACGTTTCCTCTTCTTCTGCTTCTCGCGTTTTTCGGCATCTTCTCTTCTCTGAGCCGCTTCGGCTTGCGTGTCGTCAGTTTGCTCGGCTTCAACTTGTACCTGCTCGCCTTCTGGACGATAGCTTGCTCCTTTTTCATTAACGAAGCGATCAAATAGTTTACCAAGATCAGCCGATGACATGCTACTTAGCGAATTTGGATCTACGCCAGCTTTATCGCGCAGCCAAGCATCATTAATGCGTAGATTCGCGATTGTATTATTTCGATAAGCTCTTTCGGCCACCGACCTTGCACTTTCACTACTTGCCGCATTTCTAAAGATATTTTCGACGTCACTTTGAGCACGAGCCATTTCTTCAGCTCTGCGCTGTTCGCGATTAGCTTCTTCTGTGCTCGTATCAGAGGACTCGGCGGCACCGGTTTCAGGAGCTTCAGTGGTACCAGCTTCAGCAGCTGCACTCTTGGCACCTACACCATTGCGACCGTGCTTGCGAATTAGACTATCAACAATTAAGGCAATGCTAAAATCGTCCAGTTCATTCAATTGTTTAACTGTCCTTACTTCTAAACCAAGCTCCTGTGCAGATTGAGACACTAGAGCAAAATCATAATCCTGTACGGCTTCGAGAAACTGTTTATGATTTTTCTCTGATTCAAGACGCTTAGCAATATCGCCCGCCAGCTCACTCAGCTGATCATGATTAAGCTTATTGAAATCTTCTAGACTCATGGTTGGGCGAACTTTGCGCAAAGCCGCCATCGAATCTTCGTCATCGAAAATAGAATCACGAAGCTCGATATCTTCTTGGGTAAGTTCCTGGTTATTCTCTCTCTCAGGAGAAGAACCAGGTCCGTTTTCGTGCTGCATTTTATTCCCTTTTTGTTTTTACTTTGACCTTTTGCCTGAGTTTAACATTAGCGTAAATATATTGTCAAGAAGTAAAAAAGAGTTAATGATTTTTAATAATTGAACAAATATTTTATATGCATTTTTAATACTTGTTTTAAAAACCAAAAAATCGCGCACAAAAAATTCGACTCGCACATTTTTCATGCAGCGAGCCGAATACAAAACTATTTAAACCAACTCTCTCAAGCTGGTTTAAATGTACTCGTCGTATAAATATACTCCTTTCGTAAGAATTGGTATTAGGCTTCATATTTTTATGGCGCCTGATAACTCTGACTTATAACGAGCTCCTTTCTATTTTTGTGGGTTTTGGTTTTTAGCAAAAGAACAAATTACTTATTTAGATTAGTGAACTTCAATACGACCCAAAACGTTATTGACGAATCCACCGATTTTCATAGCTTTAATTCTATTTAAGGCTTCCGGCGATGCCTCTTCCGGGCTAACGTAAGTTTCCTCACCCTTCATAGCTTCGAAGTCCATACCATCGAGATTGTCTTCCTGTTCTAGAGCCTCTTTTGTTTTTTCGTATTGTTTCGCGTCTTCATTCGCGTCGTAGTTGCTCATTTCTGGAATATTGAACATCTCGTTATTGTTATTACGTTTTGCCATTTTGTTTGTTTTCCTTTCGGCTATTGCCTTCCGGATACCCAACGGAATTATTTTTATTTTTGTTTGTTAGATGTTTTTGTTTTCTTATCTAACTGTCCTTATATTAGCATAAGCATTTCGTTTTGTCAACTACATTTATGCCCTATTTTTCATATATTGTCAAAATATATAGATATATAAGGGGTCTTGCAATTCTATAAAATTATTTTCACCAACAAAAATACCCTCCGCGTATATATATCACGGAGAGTATTTATATCTATTAAGCTTTTTCGAGCGAGATTGTTACCTTCTCGCCATTTACCTTCACTACTTCATCGTAGGCGTAGTTGCCGTCATCGAGCGTTGTAGCTAAGACTTCACTCTTCAAGGTTTCAATATACTGTTCAGGAACCTTGCAGGAAACGCTTAGCTTAATACGATCGTCGACATTGAGGCCAGCTTTCTTACGACCAGACTGGACGAAACGGATAAGCTCGCGTACGAAGCCTTC
>JAFONX010000030.1 GCA_017418275.1 Candidatus Saccharimonadota bacterium
TATCATGATTATTCTCGGCGGCTTTACTATGATGACCTCTTCTGGTGATCCAGGTAAGGTTAAGAAAGGCAAAGACACTATTCTTTATGGTGTTATTGGTCTTGTAGTTGCATTGCTTGCTGTCGTGATTGTGAACTTTGTGATTACGAATATCTAAAGGAGGCATAAGTAGATTACAGTAGTTCACCGCCCTTTTGGGCGGTTTTTGTTGTTTATAGACAAATGCTTCATTATGCGATGTCTTTGAATTGATCAGTAGTTTGGCATTAAACAAAAAACCGCCTTTTGGGCGGCTGATTGGCTCTTTTGTTGATTAGTTGATTTGGATGCGGGTTGGCGCAGCAACTTTTTCTTTCTCGAATGAAATGGTAAGAACGCCGTCCTTAAGGATGGCCTCGACGCCGGTTTCTTTGACCTGTACAGGCAAAGCGATGGTGCGGCTGAATTCGCCCCAATAGCATTCTTGGATGTGCCACTGAGTGGCTTTATCGTCTTCCCCGCTGTTCAGAACACCAGAGATGGTAAGGATGTTGTCGTTGATTGAAACATCAAGGTCTTTGCGTTCGATACCAGCCGTACGGGCTTTAATAATAAGCTTGTCGGCAGTTTCGTAAACGTCAACAGCGAGCTGGCCAGGAAGATCGTCTGTGTCGTCCCAGTCTTCTTCATCGACAAGTTCGGTTTCGATGATTTGCTCAGTATCTGGAGTGTCCTCAGGAATGGTTTCTTCTGCTGGATCCTCTTCGATTTCTGTCAATGCAGGCATGTCGCTATCTGAAAGAAAAGCGGCGGTGAGCTCATCATCTAAGCTCATTTCGTCTTGTTTACGAGCCATAATAAATAATTTTCCTCCACTATTACACTCTTTAAGCTTTATTATAGAGAGCATTTAAATTAAAATCAAGTTATAAAGGGAGGTGTTGTGAAAAATACAATAATTAGAGATATTGCAGATTTCTTCTGCCCGCTTCGGTGTATTAATTGCGGACGGGTAGGTGAAATATTTTGTCTTCGTTGTAGAAAAAACATGTCTTTTGGACTAAGGCATTGTTTGCTTTGTGGTGCCGTCTTGGAGGCTTGAAGCTGTCCTTGTTGTATTCTTCCCTTCGAGAAACAATATTGTCTAGGCGAACGTAAAGGCGTTTTAAAGGAACTAGTAAATGCCTATAAATATCAATCCGTACGCGTAGTGGCTGATGTTTTTGTAGAACTGATTTTGCAAACTTTTGATTTTGACAATGATGCGGTTTTTGTCCCTTTGCCAACGATTAGTAAACATGTGCGAGAGCGCGGTTTTGGGCATATCGAATATCTTTTACGAAGGCTTTCTTGGGATGATGGGCAACGTCTAGCTTGCGCGAAAGTATTAAAACGGGTCAACTCGACGGTTCAGGTTGGTTCGAGCTCGGAAAAACGTAAAACGCAGGCCGCAAAAGCTTATGAGTTGGTCAAGAACTTCAATCCAAATAAACATTTCATTCTTGTGGATGATGTTTGGACGACTGGTAGTTCGATGTTGGCGGCGGCACAAAAAATGCGCTCACAGGGAGCGCAAAAGGTAGATATTCTGGTAATTACTAAAACAGTTTAGGCGGTAAGCTTGCCAGTCGCACTTACAATGAAGTTGACGATGGCGTATGAGAAGATAACGAGGACAAGGCCAATAATAGCGTAGATAACGGTGTTTTTGGCTTTTTGGACTTTGTCTTTGTCGCCGCGGGAGACCATAAAGCGGATGCCACCAATAATAAGCATGACAACAGCTATGATGCCCGCAACATAAAGAACAGAGTTAACAATATTGCTAAGAGTGCCGTCGGTGCCGACGAGTTGGGTTGGCATACCTTCGACGTGCATGAGGTCTACGCCTTTTTGGACTGCACTTTTGTGGATGTCGTCTGTGACTATATCCGTGGTTGTGTTTTCTTCGGCGGCAAAAGCGTGGCCCGCGAATGATGTCGCGAGAGCTGTAGCGCCGGCGAAGGCTTCAAATGCTTTGGTTGAGAGCTTTGACATTTTGAATATCTTCCCTTGTTATTTCTGCCGAAAATTATAACATATCGGGATTAAAGTGGCAAATAGGGGTAGCGGTATAGAGAAAATGTGCTAAAATAGAGAGTATTGGAGGGTTACCCAAGTGGCTGAAGGGGACGGTTTGCTAAATCGTTAGACTGGTGAAAGCTGGTGCGGGAGTTCGAATCTCCCACCCTCCGCCAAAAATTGCTCAGGCTATTGCTTGGGCGCTTTTTGTGCTCTGCTTTATTTTTTTTGCATAGGCGTAATGATGTATAATAAGGTTATTATGGGAGCGAAGAAAACGATTATTAATTGGGAAGCGAACGAATATATTCAGCGCGAAAAAGGCAAGGTTTGGTATGTCATTTTTGCAGTTATCGTTTTGGCTTTCATTGCATTGACGATTTGGCTAAAGGATTGGAGCTTTTTAGCTCTCGTGGTAGTATGTGCGGTTGCCCTGCTTCTTTACGTCATGCGTCCGCCACGTAAATTGCACTATACCTTGGATAATAAAGGCCTCACTGAAGGCAACCATTTGTATCCGTATTCGGATTTTAAATCTTTTGGTGTCCTGAAGGAAGGTTCTCATTACTGTATTGTGCTTACGCCAAAGAAGCGCTTCAGTTTGCGTAATAATGTTTATTTCCCAGAGACTATGGGCGAAGAAATTGTAGACCAGTTTGGTGAACGCTTGCCAATGGAGCCGGTAAAGCTTGATTTAATAGATCAGTTGATTCGTATTTTGCGAATTTAGGGTAAGCGTGATACTATAGTTTTAAGTATTTTGTAAAAATAAAGAAGGTGGGTTCTATGGATAATAACAGCGCAGCTCAGGATGAGTTGCAACAAGCGATTAACAGCATTACGAGCGCTTCTAACGCCGGTGCTGGTGATAGTAGCGACGCGGTAGCTCAGATTGAGAACCGCTTGAATGGTAATGCTAAGGAAAATAAGGCCGCTCAGTCAGAACAGGTCAAGAAGGAAGACGAGAAAGCCGTCAATGAACAGGTTGCAGCGCTTTCGAATGCTGCCCCGCTCGCGCCGCCTATTCCGGCGCCTGTCGTCCCAGAACCGCCTGCTATGCCAGCTTTTGCAAACGGAATAGTCGCGCCAATCGGTTCTACGCCTAAGCAAGCCGCCTATGGCGATCCGGATCTTGAACGCGTCAAGAGTTCTGCCCTTTCGGATCTTCGTCCAATTATCGAGAAAATTAATATTCCAGCCGAGAAAAAATTTGCGGTTTATCGGGAAATTATTGAAGCACAGAACGACAAAGCTTGTATTGAGCCAGCTTACAATGCGGCTAAGTCTATTGCAAGCGAAAAAGAACGCGCAGAGGCTCTTCTCTTTGTGGTTGAGGCAATTAATCGTCTTGGCGTACAAGAGGGTCAGAAATAACTAAGTTAAGCTAAGAATCCGCCCATATGGGCGGATTTCTGTTGCCTTATAAAAAGCCACTCCCTTGCGAGAGTGGCTTGAGGTTTGGGATATTTTAGTACATTCCCATGCCGCCGGCGGCTGGAGTGGCTGATTCTTTCTCTGGGAGTTCGACCATGAGAGCGCCCATGGTAATAGCCGTAGCGGCGATGCTGACGGCGTTCTGAACAGCTTCGCGGGTGACGCGAGCTGGGTCAATAACGCCCGCCTTCTTCATATCAATGAGGCCTTTTTCTGGGGTCATGACGTTGATGCCTTGACCATCCTTAGCGGTTTCTACTTGTGCTAAGAGTGCTTGGCTGTTAAGGCCGGCATTTTCCATAATTTGAATAAATGGAGCCTTGAGAGCGCGCTTTAAGATGGTTGCGCCAGCATTGTCGTCCTTAATGTTTTTGCTAAGGTTAACAAGCGTGACACCACCACCAGGAACGATACCTTCATCGAGGGCTGCCTTTGTAGCCGCAACGGCATCGTCGACGCGGTATTTCTTCTCGTCGATTTCGGTTTCGGTAGCACCACCAACCTTAATGACAGCAACACGACCGGCGAGAGCGGCAATACGCTTGCTGAACTGCTCTTTCTCGTAGTCTGAAGTACTGGCGTTGGCCTGGGCTTTGATTTCGTCGATACGAGCGCTGACGGCTTTTTTATCGCCGTTACCAGAAATAATAGTAGTCTGGTCTTTAGTAGCGATAATCTTGCGTGCAGATCCGAGAACATCGAGCTCGGCGGTTTCGAGGCTCATGCCCTTGTCTTTATTGACGACGGTAGCGCCAGTAAGGGTGGCGATATCTTCCATGATTTGTTTGCGATTGTCGCCAAAAGCTGGGGCCTTGAGAACTAGAGTATTAAAGACGCCTTTGAGCTTGTTGAGAACAAGAACAGAAAGCGCTTCGCCTTCGACTTCCTCAGCGATAATAACGAGATCTTTGCGACCGGTCTGCGCCATTTTTTCAAGGAATGGGACGATATCGTTAACGGCGGAAATTTTCTCGGTTGTGAGGAGGATTTCTGGCTTATCGAAGGTTGCTTCTTGGCGGTTAGTGTCGGTGATGAAGAATGGGCTGGAGAAACCTTTATCGTATGTAAAGCCTTCGGTAATTTCGCTTTGCATCTCGAGGCCTTGACCAGCTTCGACGGTCACAACGCCGTCTTTGCCGATCTTGGCGATAATGTCGGCGATGAGTTTGCCGATTTCGGCGTCACCAGCGGAGATAGTGGCAACTTCGGCGATCTTTTTGTCGTCGCCGGCGACCTGCTCTGCGGTGTTGTTAATGTCCTTAATAATATCAGCGCCTGCAGACTCGATACCCTTGCGGAGATCCATTGGATTCATGCCGGCAGCGATAAGCTTGTTAGCTTCGGCGAGAATATTGTAAGTAAGGACAGTAACGGTTGTAGTGCCATCGCCGGCAGCTTTGTTGAGCTTCTGTGCGGCGCCTTTGATGAGCTTTGCGCCAATTTCGTAGCCGAGCGTATCGTCGTCTTCTTTTGGTAAATCGACGGCTTCAGCGACGGTTACGCCATCGTGAGTGATGGTTGGAGCTCCATAGCCCTTGTCGATGACGACATTGCGGCCTTTAGGACCAAAGGTAACTTTGACGGCGTCATAGAGAGCCTTGGCGCCACCGAGGACACGCTCGCGCGCATCTTCATTGTAGAAAATCTTTTTAGACATAATTAATCCTTTTTAAAATTACACAGTAGCGAGAATATCCTCTTCTTTGATGATGAGATATTCGTCATTGTTGACTTTTACTTCAGTGGCGGAATATTCGCGGAAGATGATTTTATCGCCCTTTTTAACGTTTTTTACGTCTGGACCGACGGATTCGACGGTAGCGATATTGGATTTTTCGGCATTGGATTCGCCGAGTAGGATGCCAGAAGCGGTCTTTGTAGCGGCGGCTTCTTTAACGGCGACAACACGGTCTCCAAGTGGTTTGATAGACATTTTTGACTCCTGTTTAAAGGTATAAACTTAGTGTAATGCGAATAATTAGCACTGTCAAGCATAGAGTGCTAATTATTGTATTTATGTAGCTTGTTTGTAGGTTTGGAGCATAAAAAAGAACCCCGTACGAAGACGGGGTTCAGGGCTTAGTTCTGCTTCTGCTTCTGGTTCGGTGACCAGAAAGCCTTGGTCTTTTTGAGGCCGTTCTTTTCGACGTCCTTAATCTCGTCGATCAAGGAGTCAGAGAAGGCGCTCATTGCGGGAAATACCCACTTCGCCATCACGGCAAGCATAACCAAAACAAAGAACAATTCCACTTTTTATACCCCCGAACGAATAATATCGTTAAATTATAGCATAAGTGTTTATTTTTGTCAATGCTTATGTTTAAACTGAAAGCGTTTTAGCGTATAATAAGTATAAAGATTTGTGAGGTATATATGGGTTTAAAGGAAAAGATTCCATTTTATGATAGCTTAGTTGTTCCCTACCATGTCGGTAAGGCGGCTTTTTATGCTGCGCGTTATGGTTTTCCGGGTCGTAGGCTGACCGTCATTGGTGTTACGGGTACGAATGGTAAAACCACGACTTCTTTCATGATCTGGAAGATGTTAAATGCGGCTGGGCGCAAAACGGGTTTAATGACTACAGTTGGCTGGGGAGTTGATGAGATTCATGAGCAGGTCGAGCATATGACTACGGTAGATTCTGGACTTTTGAATCAGCGCATTAAGAAAATTGTCGATGCGGGGGCGGATTATTTGGTTTTAGAGTTAACTTCGCATGCCTTGGCACAGCATCGCGCGATTGGCGTACCAATAGATATTGCAGTAATGACAAATGTAACCCATGAGCATCTGGATTATCATAAAACCTTTGAGCGTTACCGTGATGCGAAACGCAAGTTGTTTAAAGTGGCGCGTTATGGCGTAATTAATGCTGATGATCCTACGGCGGAATATTTTGAAAGCGATATCGATGATTATATTACCTACGGTATCGAGTATGGCGATATGAAGGCTGAGAATATCAAGCTGTCGCCGTATGGGGTGAGTTACCAGATTCCGAAATTCAAGAAGCTGGAGATCGAAACGCGGATTGGTGGTAGCTTTAATGTCTATAATTCTCTGGCCTGCGTAGCAGTGGGCAAGAGACTTGGTCTATCTGACGAAGAAATTCAGCGTGGCATTTATGCTTTGACTTCGGTCGAAGGACGCATGGTAAAGATTGATGAGGGGCAAGATTTTACTGTGATTATGGACTATGCGCACACGCCGGACGCTTTCGAAAAGCTCTTTCCTGATATGAAAAAGGCCACCAAAGGTCGCTTGATTGTAATGTTTGGTTCAGCAGGCGGTCGCCGCGATCCAAGCAAGCGTGAGCCAATGGGGGTTATTGCAGGTAAGCACGCTGATATTGTAATGCTGACCGAAGAAGACGATCGCGACACGCCGGGTATGGAGATTATAGAACAGATTGCTGGTGGCGCGCGTACGAGCGGCAAGAAGGATGGTAAAGATTTGTTTATGGAGTTAGATCGCCCTTCAGCGATTCTGAAATGCTGCGAAATGGCGAAAGCAGGCGATACGGTGTTGTTCCTTGGCAAAGGCAACGAAAAAACCATTGAACGCGCAGACGGTGCGCATGCTTACTACGAAGAAGACGAGATTCGTAAGGCTTTGAAGAAGATAAAGAAAGCTAAATAATTAAAAACACCCCTTAAGTTGGGGTGTTTTTCGTGTTTGATTAATCCAGCCAGAGGCTGATGCAACGGATATATCCTCCGCCCTTCTTTAATTCCGTGACGTCTGGGGTTAGGCAGATTAGTCCGCGTTTTTCGAGTTTGGTCTGAAATTTTGGTGCGCGGTTGGACATGATAACATGCTTGCCGGTGCTAACTAGATTACAAGCAAAACCTTCGGTGCACTCTTCAAGTGAAACTTGAATTTTGTCTACAGGCGTGGCTTTGATTTTCTGGATAGACTCCTCGTCAAAGGTTTCTGGACAATAGGCGATGGTATGCTCATCAATCACCGAGAGCGCCAAGTCTAGATCATAGAAGAAGGAATCGGCGTGCTGTGTTTCAGGGTTAGTATGCGGTGTGCCGTCAGGATTAAGCTGGGGTTTGGCATGAAGTTGTATGAGTTGTAAACCTAGAGTTTCCGCTACAAATTGCTGAGCTTCGGGTTCAGAGCGGTAGCCGGAGCCAGCAAAAAGATAATCTCCACAACGCAAAGCGTCACCCTGCCCCGAGAATAGTAAATTGTTTGGTACTTCGTAAATCTCGTATCCGAGTTCTTGCAATCTTTGTTTCGCGTAGGGTTCCTCGGCTTTGCGAGCTTTCGGAAGACGCGACAATACGGCTTTGCCATTTTTCGTGATAGCCCAGTTGGCGGTATAGACGCCGTCCTGGCAATTGGCTGGCGCGTCAACTTTTACAAGTTCGATGCCGGCTTCTTTAAAACAGGTTAAAATAGCCTCGTGTTCGGCGATGGCTTTAGCGCGATCAATGGAGTCTCCGCCGTAATATGGGTTAATTTTGAAATCGTCTGCAAAAAACTCTGCGCCCGAGACGAGTAATTTCTGGTTTAGCATGATTTATTACTGGTTTAGATTTTCTGCGATTGGGGATACATTCGGTTCGTAGTTGGCGATACCATCTACGATTGCATCTTGATTGATGCCAACAGCGAGTGCGGTGAGGGTTGCGGCGGCCATGTATTCGGCGTTTTCTTCGCCGGTTAGATAGGTGGCAATATCGAATTTTTCGCCTTGGAAGGACACGTTGGCCTCAGTGCCCATTTTGTAGACTTTGCAACGGTTGATTTTGAGATGTGCATCGCTAGTGTGACCATAGCTCAAAGTAGCAGACTTGGCTGGGAAACTTGAGAATAACATACAATTTGGATCGTCGCTATTGAGAATTGCGAAGAAAGGTTCTTTGTTGAAGAGGATTGACTTGATATGTTCGTCTTCGTCTGGGTCGGTTTCACTGCGTTTGAAGTTAGTGACGACGACAGCGAAGAATGGAATTTGATAGAATAAGTGGTTTGCAATAGCTTCGCTAGGAGCGGAGATAACAACATGGTCGGTACCACTACGCCAAATTGCAAAGAGTTGTTTGTACAAGCTAGAGGTAGTCTCTGGATCTATGATAAGACCGACCTTTGGATCACGGGCTTTAAGGATTTCTTGAATGTAGTGAGCGGTGGTAGCTCTGCCCTGTTCGCCAGTAACGGCAATGATCTTTAAATCCTTAGCAGGATTGCTATAGTATGTTGCGAAAAACTTCGCTTTGGCCTTTTGAATTTTTGGTTTGAGACTGGATTTTTTCTTCGCTTGCTTTGCCATAAAATAAGTATAGCATTACTTGACAAATTGTGCTATAATTGGCTCATCGCGACGAGGTGATCGGCGTAGATGTTCGTTTAATTTTGAACTAGTGGATGATGGGTCTGTCAAAAGACAGCCAATCCACATATGTGCCCGTAGCTCAGTTGGATAGAGCGTTAGCTTGCGGAGCTAAAGGTCGTACGTTCGAATCGTATCGGGCATACCATATTTCGTGCTAAAAAGCTGTATCTTGGCAATTTTTCTCGTTCGCTCTATCAATAATAGCGCTTCACTCGAAGAAATTACCAACCTACAGCTTTTTTGCTACGAAATATTTTTTTGTTGCTTGCTCTATCAATAATAGCGCTTCATCTTTGTTTTTATCGGCTTGTAGGGCTATTTTAGTTGTAGCATAAGGGGTGAGGTTGTGGTAAGATAGAAAGTGGAAGCGTGGCCGAGTGGTTGAAGGCGCACGACTCGAAATCGTGTGGGCAGCAATGTCTCGGAGGTTCGAATCCTCTCGCTTCCGCCAGGAAGATTAAAAAGAGACCCTTGGGTCTCGTTTTTTTGTTGTCTATATTTACCTTTTGTTATGATGGTAAAATATATGTATTACTAAGGAGTGCTATGTCGAGTATTTTTTCGAAAATTATTGCGGGCGAAATCCCAAGCTATAAGATCTATGAAGATGACAAGGTCTTAGCGTTTTTAGATATTAATCCAGAGGTTAAAGGTCATACTCTAGTTGTTCCGAAGGTTGAGGTAGATAAGATTTATGATCTTTCTGAAGAAGATTGGGTGGCTTTATGGGCAGCCGTAAAGAAAATTTCTGCTCATATGGAGGAGATTACAGGGCGTCGCACGCTTTATAAGGTGATTGGCACGGATGTTCCGCATGCGCACGTGCATTTGATGCCCTACGATGAGACTTGGGAGCATGGTAAGACTTTGAGTCTAACTGAAGATGAGTTTAATGCAATTCGCGAGAAGCTAGCAATGTAAAATGCCGCCCTTTCGGGCGGTATTTTAGGCTGCTGTTGATTTTGGTGGAACCAAGCGTTTTAATGCTTCGAGGATGCGTTTACCGCTTTGGCGAGCGCGTTGAGGCTCTTTTTCCTGTTCTTGACTATCTTTGTCTTCCATTAGATTTTTTGTTGCTTCGACAATTGTTTCGAAGGTGGAGTCTTGTTTCATGAATTGTTCGGCAATTTCTTCGATGCTTAATTTGCTATATTCTGGTCCAAGGCTCTTTTTCGCTTCCTCTAGCTCGCGTAAATAGATGTTGTCTAGATCTTGCATAGTATCGCACGCCTGCTTGAAGTCTGTGTCGTTTTCGGCTTGTTCCTCGAAGTTGTCTGCGTATTCGTACATATAGCTTGTATAAAGTTCGTTCTGCTGGCTCATTTCATAGAGCATTTTGAACTTTATTTCGGCCATACTTGTGGTCTGGAAGAGATTACCGGTTCCGCCAATAGTATCGACTGCGGAAAGTATGCCTTCCTTATCTACGCCAATGCAGTAACGCGGAATGTTTCTGACGCGTCTTTTGCCTTTTGAGTCTTCGTAGTAACGAATTTCGGTGAATCCGGCAAAAAGGTTTGATTCTTCAATATTCGAAGATCGAGCGATTTTTTGCATGGCTTTTTTGGGGTCGTCACCACTATAAAGGTCGATTGCGAAGGTTAGTTCGCTTCCGTTAGCGCAGTGAATCGTGGCTGCGGTGTCGACACGGTTGATATAGTCGTCATACTTACTAGTATTAATGCTTTCAATCATGTCTCCATGTTTGGCTGGAGAAAAGAAAAAACCTGAATCGATACCTTGGTTAACGACAAGTTCGAGAGCTGATGCGATGAAGCTTGGTTTGCCGAATTTTTGATCGAGCTGTTGAGCTTTTTTAATATCCTTGTCTATTTGTTCGTCTGGCACTATGTCAGTGCCGCGAAAATCTTCGGGGTTGGCGGCGTTGTTATTGCGAATTGTCTCTGCTCCTCTTACAAATTTTTCGCGTCCTCTTTTGGTGCTTTCGCGGTTTCTAGCTTCTAATTCTCGAAAGATTTTGTCGTCGTAGCTCATTTTTTTTCTTTTTGTTTTCTCGTTGATTATCTTATTTGTAGCATAGTTATGTTAATTTGTCAAGACCAGGAAAAAGGCCCTCGCTAGAGGGCCATAAAATGTACAATTATTCTTTTTCGTACTTTCTAATGTAGTCTTCCAGATTTTGGACGGCTTTTCTCGCCATCCTATCGGAGGTGATGATTGGGTTGTATACGCCCTCAATTACCCCTTTTCTTAGCGCGATTGGGTCGTCATACCAAGTAATCTTTCCGACCATTTTGTCTGTTTTTAAATATTCGTAAATTTCCTTAATTTTGTCGCTTTGGATGCAGTTAGGGTCGAAGTTAATTCGAACTGATCCATTAGATATCCTACACGTAAGTTCCATTTTTTATGCCCCCTTTCATCTAGTAGAAAAATAGAAACTTAGCATCTTATTTATAGCATAAATTGCTTAAAAAGTCAATAGCAACGTTAGGGTCCAGGACCTTTGCAACAAAATAGTTGGCAGTACTTGCCAACAAAAATAGGTAGTTTCATACTTAAAGTTGCTCAAAACCTAAACAGGAAACTACCTATGGCATATTGTATAGATAAAGCAATCGAAAAACA
>JAFONX010000031.1 GCA_017418275.1 Candidatus Saccharimonadota bacterium
CGCTGGAGATCGACGAGACGAACGATATTGGCAAGAATATCCAATTCCTGCTGAATCGTTTCTCCGAGGGCGATATAGCGCCAATGGAGCTAGTAAACTTAGCACATAAGATGGGCGTAAACGGCAAGAACGGTAAACCTATTACGCTAAATACCATGCTTGGCATTCTGCGTCAGTCGGTTTACGCCGGTTATAACACGTCTAAGAACCTACTAGATGGCAAGCCGACCAAGATCAAGGACTTTGACGGCCTTATCGATATTGATACTTATAATAAGAATCAACGGATCCTAAGTGGCAAACGCGCTCCACTAGTGCCGAGCAATAGCGAACTATATCCACTCCGCAAATTGTTGATTTGCTCAAAATGTGGAACGCTGATACGATCTAGCGCGCCACGAAGCTCATCTGGTAAGAGGTCGCCGCGCTATCACTGCACAACAAAAGGCCATAGCTCGGTTCCGATCGAGGAAATGCACCAACTATTTGTAGACTTCCTAGAAGAAATAACGCCTAATGAGGGTACTATTAAGCTATTTAAAGAAATAGTGAAACGTACAGCGGCCAAAAAGCTTGGCGATACGACGCGCGAGCTAGCACAGCACCGCGAGGCAATATCGGATATCGATAAGAAACTAATAGAAGCGGTAGACGCTATGCTAGACGGCAAGATCACAATTGACGACAAGAACAGGTATAGCGAAGCATTAGAGCAGAAGCGCCAAGACCTGCGACGAGAAATTGATAAATTGGAACGGAACCAAGGCCTAAATGAAGCCACAATAGATTACGTGTGTAATTTTATGACAAAGCCGGCCAAGCTCTGGAAAGACGCCGACCTCGAGACGAGACAGGCGTTCCAAAAAATGTTGTTTCCGAATGGTCTACACTTCGATACTAAAGACAAAATTTTTGGAACGGACGATTTAAGCCCACTCTTCTCCGTTATTAACAACAAAAAAGAGCCTGATTCTGGCTCTGATTGCGAAATGGTGACCCGGGTGCGAGTCGATTCGAAGAACGGCTCGCCCAAATTAATTTCTCTGGAGTATGGTGACCCGGGTGCGAGTCGAACGCACAACCTTCTCCTTAGGACGGAGCCGCTCTATCCATTGAGCTACCGGGCCATAATATGCTATAATTATACCATGAATCTGTTAAAGAAGAAAGACGTCAAGAAGACCGAACAGGAAAAGGTCGAAGAACGTCGTGAAGAAGTCCTCGCCAAAGGACGTAAGTTCAAATACCCATTACAATGGACAAAACACCGCGTCGTCATTAATACTATTCTGATAGCCTTTGTCTTACTCGGCCTCATCGTTACTGGCATTTGGCTTGGTCTTTATCAATTCGGCATGACCGACGATCTACTTTTCCGCATTACCGAAGTGATTCCGCTGCCAGTTGCTCAGGTTGACGGCGAAGATACTCGCTTTTCCGACTATCTCATGTTTTATCGCAGTAGCATGACGTCCATTGAACGCCAATCCGGCAGCCAATTTGACGAAGGCTCTATCGAGGAACTTCGCTCAGAATATAAGCGTTCCGCTCTTACCGAAGCTGAGAAGTACACCTACGCCACTAAGCTTGCCAAAGAGCAGGGCATCGAAGTTACCGATGAAGAAGTTGCTACCGAATTCGACCGTCATCTCAAAATAGGTGGCGTCGATCGTAGTGAAGAGGCCTTTATCAAAATCATCAAAGACAATTTCGGCCTCGATAAAACCGAATATGAGCGTATGCTTTATCTCACGCTCTTAAAATCCAAAGTCGAAATCGCTATCGACGACAATGCTAACAAAATCGCCAAGCAAGTCGAGAAGATTCTCGGCGAGTCCGACAATGATTACCAAAAAGTCGCCGAAACATTAGGCGATAAAATCAGTTACCAGGAAACTGGCGGCCTTGTCGACAGCAAGAATATCGACGGCGGGCGCGCTACTGAGGCCATGAAATTAGAACAAGGTCAAAGCAGCGGCAAGTTCGTCTCCATGAACGGCGACGGTTATTATTTCGTCAAACTCATTAAAAAGACCGATACCGAAGTAGATTTTGTCTCCATCAAGATACCTTTCACCGAATTCGACAAACGCTTCGACACGCTCAGTGATGATGATAAAATCACTGAACACATCACTATCTCCGGCCCTAGTGCCGACTTTACCCCCGAGGAATAAACCTTTGAACAAAAAAGACCCTCCAAAGAGGGTTTTTATTGGTGCGGGTACGGCGAGTCGGACGCCGATCTTATCCTTGGGAAGGATACATAATAGCCGTTATACGATACCCGCAAACTAACCTTATTATACCATAATATCGCAAAATATGCTATAATTACTTTATGCAAAAAATCAGGGAAGAGCTAAAACAAATCATCAAAGACCTCTACGGCCTAGAAGATTTTGAGCCCGATATTACCCCAGCCCCTGCTAACGTCGACGCCGACTATTCCACCAATACCCCCCTGAAACTAGCAAAAGATTTGCATAAACCGCCAATGCAAATTGCCGACGAATTGGCGCAAAAGAGCGCACAAAAGACCCTAGTAACACCCCCAGGATTCCTCAATTTTATATCATCAGATGAATATTTATTTGCCGAAATCGCCAAATTTGCTACAAATAGCGTAGATTTCTCCAAAAATATCTCATCAGAAGAATACAAAGGCAAGACCATCATCTGTGAATTCAGTGATCCTAATCCCTTCAAAGTACTTCA
>JAFONX010000032.1 GCA_017418275.1 Candidatus Saccharimonadota bacterium
ATCTCTAAGAGAAAAAGCAATAGATAGGGATATCTTTACAACAAAAAACGAGCAAAGCTCGTAAATAAATATGGTCCGCGAGACTGGACTTGAACCAGCACGCCGTAAGGCATATGCTCCTAAGGCATACGTGTATACCAATTTCACCACTCGCGGATGTAAGGACATTATATCAGAAAAAAATCAATCAGAAAAGCCTATACGCAAGTAGCAATGCTTATGCTAAAATAGAAATAGTTTTAGGTGAGGAAGAAATAAAAAAGGGGAACATGAATAAGCTAGCGGTCTATTTGAATCAGCATATCGATGGCGTCGTTTATAGTGCGCCAAATATTTTGGAGAAATATAGTCGAGATCGCTCAATTCTGCACTACAAGCCGCGCCTAGTAGCGCTTCCGGCCAATACGATGGACGTGCGCCGTTTGATAAAATTTGCTAGCCAACTCGCCAGCAAAGGCATGAGCATGCCGGTGACGGTACGTGGTGCGGGCTATAGTAAAACTGGTGCCGCGATTGGTAGTGGTATTATCCTCTCGACGGAGCGTCTGAACCATATTCAGGAAATCGACATGCGTCAGCGTCTTATTCGTGTGCAGGCGGGTGTTACTTTGTCGGAAATTCGCACGGCGCTTGATGCGACAGGGCTTGAGCTTCCGGTTTTCGGCGATCCTCACGAGACGATTGGTGGTCTTGTTAGTACCTGTGCGCCGGCTTCGGCTAATACTAAGCCGTCCACGATCCTAGATTTCGTCGAGGAGATGGAAGTAGTTTTGGCGGATGGTAGCTTAGCGCATGTGCGTCAAACTGGCATGGGTAAAGCGTCTCGCTTGGCGAAAGAGAAGAATTTTGAAGGCAAAATCTATGAAGATCTAACCGATTGGCTGACTAAAAATGCCGCGCTCGTGGATAAAATTAAAGAGCCTACTGAGAGCAAGGCTTGGTATCCAGGGCTAAAAGATACTGTTTCGAAGCGTGGCGTGAATATGGCTGCGATATTCTGTGGCGCTGAGGGTAGCCTAGGTGTAGTGACGGAGCTGATTCTCCGCGTAGAACCAATCTTTGAATCACCGAATTATATTGCAATTCCATGCGCTAATCCGAACGAATTTGCTAAGGCCGTCGAATTACTTGAAAAGGAAAAATTCACAGATATTCTATTTTACGATACGGAAATTTTTGCCGAAATCGAAAAGACCGGCAAAAGCCTGAAGTTCTTCCGCAAGCCGAGCAAAGACGGTTATCTCCTGGTTGCTAACGCTAAAGACGATTCGCGCGTCAGACGTCGCTCGAAGATTCGCAACCTAGGCAAGAAACTCCCAAGCTCAATGCGCCTGATTTTAGCCGACGACGATAACCTAGGCGAGTTTGCTGCCATCCACGAGAATCTTATCGCCTATTTAAGTGAGAACAACCTTGAATATCGGGTTCCGGTGATCGATCAGGTATACATTCCAGCCGAAAACCGCGCTGAATTCCTTAAAGCTGTCGATGAGTTGGCAGATGAATTCTCGATGACGCTCCCAGTCTATGGCTCAATTGACTACAATCTCTATACGGTACGCCCGAAGCTCCGCCCAGATAACGTTGAGTCGTACAAGAACATGATTGGCTTCGTGCGAAGCTATATTCGACTTATTGAGGATATGGGAGGCTTTGTTTGTGGCGGTGCGCCAGAGGGTAGATTCCTTGCGCCATTCCTTAAAGCAAGTGTTAATCCTGCGATTTTTGAATTAAACCGCAAGATTAAAGAAATTATGGATCCGGACGGTGTCTTTTGTGATGGTATTAAAACCGACGCGGATGCGCGCCTAATCTTCAAACATTTCCGCACCGAATACGGCGAAGACTTACAAAGCTCTTACTAGCAAAGCGCTTAGGTTTTATTACTCCCTTAAAGTCTGTTATAATAACACCTATGAAATCATCCGTTGAGAAAACTAATACCTCGGCTAAATTCACCGTCGAATTTACCGCCAAGGACTTTGAGCCTGCGCGTTTGAAAGCTTTGGCGCGCCTTGCTCGTAATATCAAGGTGGCTGGCTTCCGGGCAGGCCGCGCTCCGGCTAACGTTGTCGAGCAACACGTCGATCCAAACAAACTTGCAAGTGAGACTTTAGATATCTTGGTTCGCCAGACCATTCCAAAAATCTTCGCCGAAGCAGAACTGACGCCTATCTCCGTCCCGCACGTTGATGTTATGAAATATGTTCCGGGCGAGAGTGCAGAGCTTACGATTGAGGCAGACATTATGCCAGAAGTTATCTTCGGCGATTATGAAAACCTTGATGCAGAATATGTTATTCAGACCATTACCGAAGACGATATCGAAGATGTCTTGAATCGCATCGCTGAGAGTTTTGCTGAGTCTAAGGTCGTCAAGCGTGCTGCTGAGAACGGCGACGAAGTTGTCATAGACTTTACTGGCAAAAAAGACGGCATCGAATTCCCAGGTGGCAGTGCTAAAGATTACAAGCTCAAGCTTGGTTCGAAGCAATTTATACCCGGCTTCGAAGAAGGCATTATTGGGCACGAAGTTGGCGACGCCTTTGACCTCAAGCTCACCTTCCCAGAAGATTACGGCAATAAGGAACTTGCCGGTGCTAAAACCGTGTTTGAAGTACTTCTAAAGCAGGTTAACGAAGTAAAGAATCCAGCGATTGACGACGAACTCGCTAAGAAAACTGGTGCCTTTGAAAAACTCGCAGACCTCCGCGAAGATATTCGCAAGAATCTCGAAGAGCAAGCTCAGCGCCAAGCTGATGACCGCTACAAGGATCAGCTCCTTACGAAGCTAGTCGAAGGCTCTAAAACCGAAGCGCCAAAGACCCTTGTTCAAGAGCAGCTTGAAGTGATGCGTGAAGATCTATTGCGCAACTTAAAGGCTCGCAAGCAAGACCTCGAAGATTGGCTAAAGGCCCAGGGCAAGAAGAAGGATGAATGGGAACAAGATTTGCGCGAAGCCGCTGAACGCCGCGTCATTTCAAGCATCGTTGTTCAACGCCTTGGCGAAGAAATGAAAGTCGATGTTACCGATGCGGATATCGAAGCACAACTCGATCAGATGCGCCAGGCTTACGCCAAGAGCCCAGAAGCTTTGAAAGAAATTGACGATCCGCGCACGAAGGCAAACATTCGCAACCGTTTGCGCATTGAAGCTATCATGAATAAGCTAGTGAGTATCAATAAACCAAAAGCCAAGGTAGTAGATGTTAAAGACGCCGACAAAAAGGCAAAGAAGACCGACAAAAAGTCTGACAAAAAGTCGGAGTCTACCGACAAGAAGGTTCAAAAGACTGACAAAAAGGCAAAGAAAAACAAATAATCAAAAATCCGACCTCGAAAGGGGTCGGTTTTTTGTTTGAAAGAGGTTTTCGATATAAGGCTATTGCTGTTTCTTGTTAGCGATATGCCAATGATCGCCCATGTCGCAATGGTAGGCGCTAAGGCTATGGATTGGTAACCCGTGCTCATATTCAGAAAGGCGCGCCGCGTCTTCGGCATCCTCTTCGCTGTCATAGCAAATCTTATGTTTTTCGCCCACCCAGCATTTTGGTGGATTATATGGGGTAGGCGTGTATTTTCGACTCATAAACTAGTTTAGTATAAACATAATTGCGATGGATGTCAAGTAAGAGCCAGCGACTAGCTGGTACGCTTATGATTGACAATACATGCATAATGTATTATAATAATGCGCAATCTATAGAAAGGTGGTACTTTACATATGTTAGTTAAAATTTTTGAACCCGTTAATGATAGTGAACGTACGCAAATAATTCGCGAGGCAATTGCCATTGCGCAACGCAACACAAAGGTGCCCATATGGAAATTCCCTATAGACACTAGAACAGAGGATGCAATATCGCAAAGCAATGTGACTGACATTATTGTACGCGAATTGCTGCAGCGCGGCTATAACAACGATATTGTTCAGGTCTTTATGCTCAACAAGGATATAAAGGCGGAAGGTCTGAACTGGTGTTTCGGCGCCACGCATGGAAAGATGATTCTTATTTCGGATTATCGAATCTGGAATACGAATTATTCAAGAGAAGTAAAGGTAGCGATGCTGGCCTATCTTATTGAGCATGAGATTGGCCATGCTTTTCATGCTGCTGACGATTTGCGCGCTCAAGGCATCTATGATCTGCATTGTACTGATCTGTGCTGCGTGATGCAGCAGGTGCCTAGTCTGAACATACTTGCGGAGAAGGCGAAATTTGTGGCAGAGCACTATCTTGATACTGGCGAAACAGAATGCTATTGTCCTCATTGCCGAACGAGATTCGTGTATTATAGCGGACACTGACTGCAAAAAACACTAAAAAAAGCCTTCCTGATCTGCAGGGAGGCTTTCTATTGACAGATACTATATATAATGCTATAATCGCTGTATTGTTCGATATGAATAATTGTACTTTACGACATCGTCCCTTATTCCGGGTTGGCTTTCTCAAGGGGGAGGGAAAGCCCATCCGGAATCTTCAGAAATCTCTGAGACTCTCCGGAAAACTATACGAGGAGGAGATCATGTGATTAGATGTAGTATTGGGGACGATGGTCAATATGACGGCACATATGACCTGGAGGATAGCTTGAACGTGTGTCAATTTCCGCATAAGCCAACAGTCGTGGATTACAGTCCAAAGATTATGGCTAAAGCTGAAAAAGACGACGAGGAGCGTGAATCGTTGTTGCGTAGCTTAGGCTCGCGTCCGACGGTGGCGTTCCCGGCAGTTTCTGCAAGCGACTTCGCTGGGTTGCTGGAAGATCTCTACAATGCAGATACGATGCCTAGAAAGGCGGATATGCTGGAGATGTGGAGTGCATTCTTTCACGACGACATGCGAGAGACGCTCAAGAAACTTGCTGAAGCAATCCGTAAAAACGATCGCGAAACCGCACGCAGGCTAATTGCGACGATTCGCGTTGCTTCATAGAGGTGCCGTCCTCGAAAATACTCCCCCGACTCCCCATGCAGCCAGTATGGATAAGAGTCGAGGGAGCTTTTTTATGGATTTTAAAAAGTCATGAAAATAGCCCCTCCGAAGAGGGGCGGTTGAGGATGTTTTGGCTTAGGCCAGATGCTGCATGATAATCGCATCTGCCATACCCCGATCCATGCCTGTTGCAAAAGGGAGATGTCTGTAGGCGACTTCCCACAGGATGGGGTCTTCCTTAGCGCACAGTAATCCAAGCGAATAGAGTGTAAAGGCGCTCATCATTCTTGCCTTAATGAGGCTTCCGTCTTCAAAGCGCCAACCTACTCCAATAACGCCATCCTTGCACCTACAATACATGCAGTAGGCGTGAAGCTTCTCGTCCTGAGCTTCATAGATATCTGGCGTTTTTTTAATATTAATCACGGCGGTCTCTAGTTTTTGTTCGAGTAGGCACTTGAGCTCCTCAAGTTCATCGTTGTACCGCCTCAAGTCAATTAGTGAATAATCATTGCCCTGGGGCATCCAACCGTGCTGAACCTGCTGGGTTTCTCCGTCGTAAATCACGGTAGCAAAGAAATCCGGTCCGGTGCATCTGATGCCTGCCCAATAGGCTTGTAACAAGTCAGGGCTAACATCGTGTTTTGAGCCCCTGATCGTCTTGGGAGATGGATATAAATGGATTACATTGTTCACAAGATGGCCCTCCTTTCAAAAGTTCGCTCCAGTAGGCTAAATTGAGCCAACCGAGTAATCTTATAATAGCACAAGACGCAGAAATGTCAAGGGGAAAGGAAAATATGAAAAATTGCGGCTTGACAGAAGTAGTGTATAATGTTAAATTAAAATTTAATATATAAAACGCAACACTCCAGACGGAGTGTTTTTCGTTAATAAACGAATTGCGAGGGACGATGGCGAACAAGATTGTGGCGACAGTAAGTGAACCTGAGTATGATCAGGCGGATTTTTATGACATCGTAACAAGCTTGTCTGCTGACTACAGTCTAACGGAAGCGAACATTGATACGTTTGCGCGTCGAAAAACAATCCGTTATGCGCTCTACAAATGCGTAAAGCGTACGTTCGATGTAACGGCGAGTTTCTTTGGTTGCGTGGCGCTTCTGCCGGTAATCGTGTTTGTGAAAGCTGGTAATATGCTGACGGGGGATTTTAAACCGATGTTCTTGAAGCAAGCGAGGCTGGGGCGCGATGGCAAAGTATTCAATCTGATAAAATTCCGTAGTATGGTTATGCTCGATGATGGCCGCCAAGCGGATGCTTTGCTCGAAGATATGTTTAAGAAAAATCCAAAGCTTCGCGAGGAATACGAAAAAAATCACAAGCTAGACAACGATCCACGCATTACGAAGATGGGCAAGCTGATTCGCGCGACTTCTTTGGACGAATTGCCGCAGTTTATTAACATTCTGCGCGGAGATATGAGCTTAATCGGAAACCGTCCATATATGGTTTCTGAGCGCGAAAATATGGGCGAGAGCATTGATTCAATTTTAGCGGTTAAGCCAGGACTAACGGGTTGGTGGCAGGTATCTGGCCGCAATAATCTCACCTTTGGTCAAAGGCTCGTACTCGAGACGGAATATGGCGAGAATGCCTCGCTAAAGTTTGATTTGCTCATTTTAGCCAAAACCTTTAAGGCTGTTTTGAAAAAGGTTGGCAGTAAGTAATATATAGACTCGCAAGAGTTAAGACTATGACCGACTCAGAAATGAGACGGCTTTTAAAATAGGCCCCGCAGAGAGTCTTTTCGATGTTTAGAAACTTAGAGGGGTCAGCACCTTTGCAACATTTGCATAGGAGTCATTCTTAAAGTTGTATGTATTCTAGCATAGTTGTAATAGATTAGGTATTCTTGAATGCTCTTAGTAACTTCGGGCAGCGTTCTTGCGGTATATGGACCA
>JAFONX010000033.1 GCA_017418275.1 Candidatus Saccharimonadota bacterium
AGACTTTAAAAGACTGACTCAAAAAGATATACTCAGAGTTACAGATTTAATTAACAATAGACCAAGAAAACGACTTCAATGGCTTACGCCATTGGAAATCTATGAGTCTCAAAGTGTTGCACTTGAGGGGTAAATGTAGCAAAATAATCAAATTTGCTATGGTAGAATATAGCCATGAAAGCGGAGCACCTCACGCTATCTTTTGGGTCTAGGCAAATCTACAGTGACTGTGGCTTTATTTTGGAAGCACGAGACAAAGTCGGTATTGTAGGGGTTAACGGAGCTGGTAAAAGTACCCTGTTTAAGGTTATACTCGGCATTGAAAAACTCGATGAAGGAACGATTGAGCTTCCAGCACTACGCGTTGGTTTTTTGCCACAAGAAATCAAAATCGACAAAGCACACGATAATACAACCGTTTGGAATTACATCTTAGCCGCACGACCAGTCGACGAACTACAAGCGAAGATTAGCAAAGAATACGAAAAGCTTGCGAAATATCCCGAAAGTAAAGCCATTATGGATCGCATCATGCAAATCCAAGACGATATCGACAACTGTGACCTTGCGAACATGGACTTTGAGCTCCTTAAGATTATCGAAAAAATGGGGCTTCAAGATCTTGTAGATAAGAAGATGGCCGAGCTCTCTGGCGGTCAAAAGACCAAGGTAGCTTTCGCGCGAGTCCTTTTTGAGAATGCCGGACTTCTACTCCTCGACGAGCCTACGAACCACCTCGATTCATCAACGCGTCAGTTTGTAGCAAATTATCTACGCAATTACCGCGGCATGGTCTTGGTAATCTCGCACGATGCGGAATTTCTTGATACAGTCTGCAATAAAACCCTCTTTTTGAATAAAATCACACACAAAACCAAAGTATATCGCGGTAACTACTCAGAATTCCGCAAATTACGCGCTAATGAACTCGCCGAGCAGGAAAAGCGCATAACTGAGCAGGAACGCGAAATTAAACGCATGGAAGAGTTTGTAATGCGCACAAAAGCCGCCAAGCGTTCAAACACGGCCTTCATACGACAAGGCCAAGTTCGCGAAAAGCAACTCGAAAAGAAACTCGAACAGCTCGAAGTGCGCGAAGAGGTCTATCAAAAAGTCTCAATGAATATCAGTCCATCCAAACAAAGCGGCAAAACTCCGATTGAAGTGCAAAATCTAAGCTTTGCCTATCCGGACGGTCCGCAATTACATAATAAGCTATCCTTTAGTCTGACGCGTGGCGAAAAGTTTCTCATTGTTGGTGAAAACGGCACCGGCAAATCTACGTTATTAAAACTCATCGTTGGGCAACTTCAGCCCAATGAAGGAAGCATTATTATGAGCCAAAATACTACTATGGCATATTATGCGCAGGAATTTGAAATATTGAATGAAAAAGAAACCATCATGGATAACGTGAAGTCCTACGATTTTACAGATACCGAAACACGTGCGATGCTTGCAAATTTCCTCTTTCACGACGATGAAGTTTATAAACGCGTATCGGTTTTGAGCCCTGGAGAAAAAGCGCGTGTCGCCCTCTGTAAAACCCTAATGAAAAAGGCAAATCTAATTATCCTAGACGAGCCGACCAATCATTTTGACCCCGAGACTCAGAAGATTATTGGCGAAAACTTCCACGATTATGACGGCACAATCATCATGGTGAGCCACAATCCAAGTTTTGTCGAGCAGATTGGCATTACGCGCATGTTAATTTTGCCACCACGCGAAGAAAAAGAGCCACGATTAGCATTGATAAAAAACTATTCACGCGAGCTACTCGACTACTATTATTACCTCAACTCGGATTTGATATAATTTACTTATGTTTACGAAGATTTTGCTGACGTTTCTAATCTCGATGGTGCCAATAATTGAGCTCCGTGGTGCCGTGCCTTTTGGTGTTGCCATGGGCGTAAACCCCTTTGTCGCGCTCGCAGTTAGCATTATCGGCAATATGATTCCCGTACCGTTCATCTATCTCTTTGCGCGCAAATTCCTCGAATGGGGCAAAGAAGTCAAATTCTTGTCAAAATTCTGCAAATGGGTGCTCAAAAAGGGCGAAAAAGGCGGCAAAAAACTTACCGAAAAAACTGGTCAATCGGTCTATTTTGCACTAGTCCTGTTTGTGGGTATTCCACTACCAGGAACCGGTGCCTGGACTGGCACGCTCGCGGCGAGCCTACTAGATTTAGATCATAAAAAAACTACGATTGCTGTCTTATGCGGTATTGCGCTTGCTGGCGCAATCATGCTTACGCTTAGTCTTTTAGGACTTGCAGCCTTAGGCTAACTCTTTACATATCTTTTAATATTTGCTAAAATACCTCATAGAGTTTCGCAAACTTCGGTGGCAGATGCTGAGCCCTGAAGTTTATTTCAGCAAAATATTAATTAAGAAAAGGATTTTTTGTGCCAACAATCAATCAGTTAGTACGTAAACCACGTGCCAAGGCAGCAAAGAAAAGCAAGTCCCCAGCGCTTGGTTCTATCGTCAATACGCTTAAAACGCGTTACTACAAGCAGGCCGCTCCACTTAAGCGCGGTGTTTGTATTAAAGTTACAACTAAGACTCCAAAGAAACCTAACTCCGCTATGCGCAAGGTCGCTCGTGTCCGCCTAACCAACGGTCAGGAAGTTTGGGCCTACATCGGTGGTGAAGGTCACAACCTTCAGGAGCACGCAGTTGTTCTCGTTCGCGGTGGTCGCGTTCCTGATCTTCCAGGCGTTCGCTATCACATCGTCCGCGGTACGCTCGATCTTCAGGGCGTTAACGGTCGCAAACAGGGTCGTTCTAAGTACGGCGCAAAGAAGGAGGATAAGTAGTTATGCCACGTAAAGTTACTAGCAGCCTTCAGCGCAAAGTTATGCCAGATCGCAAATATCAGAGCGTTTTGGTATCCCGCCTTATCAACCGTTCGATGCTAGACGGCAAGAAGCCTTCCGCAGAGCGTGCAGTTTATGCCGCCATCGAAGGCGCAGCCAAGAAGCTTAAGAGCGAAAATCCTGTCGAGGTTCTCGAGCAGGCAATCAAAAACATCAGCCCAGATTTCGAAGTTAAGAGCCGCCGCGTCGGTGGTGCAAACTACCAGATTCCATTCCCAATCAATGGTCATCGCCAGTTGCACTTCGCAATGATGTGGCTCGTCGCTGCCGCTCGCGGCCGCAACGGTATGCCATACGCCAAGCGTCTCGAAGCAGAAATCGTTGATGCATATAACGAAACCGGTACCGCCTTCAAGAAGAAGGAAGATACGCACCGCATGGCAGAAGCCAACCGCGCATTCGCGCACTTCGCCCGCGGCTAAATCCGCTTTTCGAAAGACTCTCGCAAGAGAGTCTTTTTTGTGCGCATAATACGACTCGCTTATGTTAAAATAGGAATAATTGGAGGTAAAAATGCGCATAAGTAAGCGTTTGGTATTAGGGATAATGATTCCCATACTAATTATAGGGTTGGGTCTCTTTTTGGTTTTTGCTGTTTTTAAGACCGCAAAAGTATACATTATGGTTGCACCAGAAAGCGCCAAGATCACAATCAACGGAAAAGAATATAAAAACGGCGAGCATACTCTTTTTCCAGGTAAGAAAGCGGTCAAAGTAACAGGGGATTGCTCGGCTAAGCCTGAAGATCAGAAAGATCTTCCATGCATCGAAGATTACGAGACGGAAATAGACGCCGAAATGTTCAAGTCGAAGCGCGTGGCGGTTTATCGCAAAGTCGATGGCAGTTACGATAGCTATATAAAAAGTAGGAGCGATTATTTAGTTCTGAAAATGCTCTCGTCAGAGCAAGAAGACCCAGATGCGGTTTCCTTTCTGCAAAGAGTCGACAAAGCGAAGAAGATTTTTGAAGAAGTACCACGTGAATTTTACAATATAATTGATGATAAAAAATCGCCATCTGCCACGGGAGGTGATCGAGTATTCTTCACAGATTACAGCACAAACAAAAACTGCCCTGCCGCAATCTGCATTCTAATAAAATCTAAAAACCCAAGTAGAATTGATTTAGATAGAATCATAACAGGACGCGGCTACAACATAGATGACTATTATATCGTGAGGAAAAAGACTAATGAGCAAGACTAGACGAAAATTTAGCAAAACTACAAAAATCGTACTCTGTATCACGCCAATCATTACGCTTTTTTCTCTCGCCTTTCTTGCGCAGAGAATCTATGCCTATAGCGGTCAAAACGAAATAACCGCTAACGACATTAGATACTATGATCCAGAGGAATGCGCTAAAGATGGCGGTGGAAAATTCACGAAATTAGCAGGCGACGATACAGACGAAAAAGTTTGGAACTATCTCATATCACAAGGCTTTAATGATGCGCAAGCTGCTGGATTAATGGGTAACTTCGAAGCAGAATCGGGCAATAACCCTGTCATGGAGGTTGACGATAGCTGTTGGGGCATAGCGATGATTTGTACTTGGAGTGGGCAGTATGATGCCTCAAGACAAGCCTTTCGAGATGCTGGTTTAGGCAAGTACGTTGGCCACCCTACGGAATATTCAGGCTATGAGGGCGATAAAAATATTCCAAGTGACGACCTTGATAAAGTAATTCAGATCATGGTGGGCTGGATTATAAAAATCTGCGACTCACCCAACGATTTGCCATGGCTAGACGGGAAAACATATACAGAGTGGATTAAAACCGCCCAAACGCCAGAAGAAGCCGCCGAAATGTTTGCGGTTACTTATGAAAGACCCGTGTGTTTTAGTAACTCGACATGGGGTAGCAGATGCGTGCGCCCAGAACATATTGGAAATAACTGGGATCAATCCAATGGTAACGGCTATCAAGATCTCGATCGTCGCCGTGATTATGCAAGAGAGTTTTATGAAAAGTATTCCGGCAATGGCACTAGTGTCAATTCTACAAGTTCATCACTCGGCTCAGGTACGGGCGGAAATGTTACGATGATTGGAGACTCAATCACTAATATGTCAACCTCGGCCATCAAAAACAAACTCCCAGATATCGACATCCACTCACAGGGGAGCAAGCATATGTTCATGGAGGGTCAGGAAGATACTGGCGGTCCATCGGGCGCTACAATCCTAGAAGAGATCGTTAAAAAAGATGAGCTCCGCGATGTTCTCGTAGTCGCACTTGGCACCAACGATCCTGGTGCGTTATCCGAAAGCGAAGTGCAAAGCAAAATTATCGATAAGGCAATCAATGAAGGCGGCGCTAGCAAGGTTATTTTCGTCAATAACTCTGAATCGATAAATGCAGCAAGCTATGCGAAAAATAACGAAGTATTTAATAAGCTAGCAAGCTCGAATCCAAACGTAGAAGTTGCGGATTGGCGAAAAATAATCGCCGATAATCCAGCGCTATTAGGCTCAGACAATATACATCCAACCAGCGAAGGCATGGAAGAGTTTGCTAATCTCGCCTATCAATCAGTCGGCTCGCTTCTGGGCAGCCAAAGCGCAAAAAGTAGTGGTTGTAACTGTACTACAAATACCAGTTCAGGTAGCTTCGAAGGTGGTCTCAGTGAGGAACAAGCCCAAAGCTTAGCTAACGACTATAACACTGGCGAGATAAGCCGATGGGGTGAAGGCACCGAATATGACGTTCTTAACAACTGCGTCTCATTCTCAAAATACATCATTAAAGTCATGACGGATTTAACATGGGGTGGCGGCAATGGTGTAGATGTAGTTAATAATCTTGTAGCAAAAAATCCAGGACTAGAGAGCGGTACCGAACCAAAACCATATTCAATTTTCTCGAAAGACAACCATACTGGCTTTATTGTTGCAGTAAACGGAGATGATGTGTTGGCCACAGAAGCCGCTTGGCCGTACAGCGGCAACCCACAGGGCTACAATGGCTCACTAATCCACTATTCAAAGAAAACTTTATCATCTGGCGCATATACCTTCGCATATATCGAGGATCATCTAAAAGACAAAGAATTTAGTGCCGCAATCGGACTAAGTGCAGGCTCTATGACTAGTTCAAATTCAGCAGCAATAGTTAGTGCAAAGTGGCAGAACGGCTGGATTACGCAAGGCATCGAAGGCTACAAGAAGGAATACTATCAAGACATGGACTATACAATTACGCCTGGAGATCGCGCCTTTGAAGGCAATTACATTACGACAAGTCCAAAAACTGGCACGACTGGCCCAAATAAAATCACTCTACACTCAGTAGAAGGTAAAAACGAAAGTTCTGGTATAGCCGTATATAATCCAAATGAGGCGTATTTTGCGCACTTTACAGTAGACATGAAAAACAAAAAGACCTACCAGCATTTGCCAATCACTAAACCTTCAAGTGCACTAGCGACATACGATGCATCAGGAGGCGTCCAGATTGAAATAATGGGCTTCTCGACTTCTTCAAGCGTTGGCTTTACGGAAGACTGGTATCTAGAAAACGATAATTCCTTTGGTGATGCTGAATGGTCATACCTCGCAAAGCTTCTTGTAGCAATATCAGCTGAAACTGGCATACCGTTAAGCTCCGATGTAGATTGGTCTAAAGTAGACCGTATGGACTCTACCGCCTTTATAAACTATGAGGGCGTGCTTGGACACCGACATGTTCCAGCAAATGACCATTCCGATCCAGGAAATATTTGGGGCAAAATCTCCGATCAGCTCAGTAAAATAAAATCAGGCACAACAAACGGTAGCTGCCAAACTTCGGCAACTTGGTCGGGTAACTTCCCATTCCTCTTCCAATGCCAGGGTGAATGGGCGAACAGCACTTGGGCCGGAGGTACATTCTGCAATGCAGGCTGCGGTGTAACCTCAATGGCTATGATCGTAAGCGCCGTGACGGGCAATTTCACGACTCCGCCAGAATTAACTAAAACATACGATTGTGACACAACAAGTAGTACTGACTGTCTCCTCCAATATGCAGAAAAATATGGTTTTGAAGGCGTAAGCATTGGCGCAAAATATGGCCTACATTACAGTTCAAGTAACGAACAGATAAAACAAGCTATCAATCAATACTTCGATGACGGATATATTTTAATAGTATCCGGTGTTATAGGCAATCCTTCGTTTGATAATGCCACTAGGAATCCATTCTCTAGCTCAGGCCACTACGTTGTACTGTATGGCAGAGACAGTGACGGTAAGTGGCTAATTGCTGACCCGGGCGGAACGAATCGGGACTGGGCGGCAGAATGCACAGCCATTGATAACTGTAAAGCACATGATAACGCCATGGACCCAGATCAGCTTATCGAAAATGGGGTACGACGCTATACTGGCTCAGACGTACAGGCATTTGGTTTTAAGAAAAAATAAGGAGTAGTAATGGAAAACGACAAAAGAAGAAACACGATTATTGCAGTCGCTTTAGTAGTCGCACTGGCTGTAATACTAATCGTAGCCTGGATAATAAACAGAATAAATAAACAAGGTGAAACTGGTGGCGTCAAAACCTCCGACGGCGTAGTTATTACAACCGATGTCTCAGAAATCACAAAAATCGGCTTCCCAGAAAAGTTATATTCAGACTTCGCTGAAAACTTCTTTGACGCAATGATCGTTATTAATCCGACCTGCGACAAAGTCGCCAAGGCAAAAAACCTCAAGAATGATAGCGATGACTACACCTTCGATATTGTACGTTGTAATGTCACCTATAACGTCGAACTAAGTGAAGATGGCAAAAACTACAGCTTTACAATTAGCAAGAATGGCGAAAACTTGATTAATTACAATTCTGCTAGTAAAGGCCGAACTTACCTATCAGCAGACACTATATGGAAATTCCTTCCAATGAACTCTAAAACGAACGATGGCTTAGAGTATACTATTAAACAAGAAAATAAAAACAACCCTAAAGAGCTCACGATCTATGCAAATACTTGCAGTAGTCAAGACAAGCAAAATAAGGCTCTTGAGGCAGCCAAAGAAAGACTCGAATACACCAGATTTAATCCTGAGGATTTTACATTTATAATGCAAGGCTACTGCGACGGAGAAAACTAAAATTAACCTCTAGCAAGTAATGACTAGTCTTCAGAAAACTCGTTGAAAAACCTCAATAATATATGCTAATATAGTTATCAGCACACAACGGCTTTAATTGCTGTTGTCTAAATAATATAAGGAAATATATGGCAAATAAAGAAGAAAACCTATCTATGTATAGGAACATTGGTATTATCGCGCATATTGATGCCGGTAAGACCACCACTTCCGAGGCTATCCTTTATCGTACCGGTCTTAAGCACAAGATCGACCTCGTTAAGGGTGATACCGGTGGTGCAACAACCGACTGGATGGAACAGGAAAAGGAGCGCGGTATTACGATTACCTCCGCTGCTGTTACTGCTCACTGGAAGGGCCACAAGATCAACATTATCGATACCCCAGGCCACATCGACTTTACCGCTGAGGTCGAGCGCTCACTTCGCGTTCTCGACGGCGCCGTAGTTGTCTTCGATGGCAAGATGGGCGTCGAAGCTCAGTCTGAAACCGTTTGGCGCCAGGCCGACAAGTACGGTGTTCCACGCATCTGCTTCGTCAACAAGATCAACCAGATCGGTGGCGACTTCTACAAGTCTCTCGAATCTATTCGCAAGCGCCTTTCAAAGAACGCTTTTGCAATTCACCTTCCAATTGGTTTCGAAAAGGATATCTGCGGTGTCGTAGACCTTATCGACATGAAGGCTTACACTTACAAAGATTACGCTGATCATGAGCTTACTGTTGGCGAAATCCCAGCAGACATGGTCGACAAGGCAAAACAGTATCGCTCGATGCTTGTCGAGGAAGCTGTTCAGGCCGACGAAGACCTCATGAACAAGTTCTTCGAAGAAGGTGAAGAATCTATCACTGTCGACGAACTCAAGAAAGCTCTCCGCAAGCGCATTATCGATGGTCAGTTCTACCTAGTTACTGGTGGTGATGGTCGCGGTGTTATCGTTGAGAAGGTTCTTGACCTTGTTACCGATTTCTTGCCAGCCCCAACCGATATTCCTGCCATTCTTGGTAAGAATCCTAAGACCGGCGAAGACATTGTTCGCCACGCAGACGCTAAAGAACCTCTAACTGCACTCGCTTTCAAGATTGCAACCGACCCATTCGTTGGTAAGCTCATCTTCGTTCGCGTTTACTCTGGTAAGCTCGCCGCAGGTAGCTACATTCTTAACGCTACTACTGGCAACAAAGAGCGCGTCGGCCGTCTCGTTCGTATGTTCGCAGACAAGCGCGAAGATATCGACGAAATCGGCGCTGGCGATATCGCAGCTGTCGTAGGTTTGAAGGATACCACTACTGGTACCACTCTCTGCGATCCAGCACATCCAATTCACCTTGAATCTATCGAGTTCCCAGAACCACCTGTATCTATCGCTGTTGAGCCAAAGTCTAAGGCTGACCAGGAAAAGATGGGTATCGGTCTTGGTAAGCTCGCAGAAGAAGATCCAACCTTCAAGGTTCACACCGACGAAGAAACCGGCCAAACCATTATTTCCGGGATGGGCGAACTTCACTTGGATATTATTATCGACCGTTTGAAGCGCGAATTTAACGTTGAATGTAACACTGGCGAACCTCAGGTTGCCTATCGCGAAACTATCCGCGGCACAGCCGAAGGTCACGGCTTCCACAAGAAGCAGTCCGGTGGTCGCGGTCAGTACGGTGACGTTTGGGTCAAGTTTGAGCCAAACGAGCAGGGTAAGGGCTTCGAATTCATCGATCAGATTAAGGGCGGTGTCGTTCCTCAGGAATACCGCAAGCCAACCATGGAAGGTATCAAGGAAACCCTCGAAGGTGGCGTTATCGCTGGTTATCCAGTAATCGATGTTAAGGCAACCCTCTATGATGGCAGCTACCACGATGTCGACTCTAGCGAACTTGCCTTCCACCTCGCCGGTGTTCTTGCAACCCGTGAAGGTATTAAGGCTGCTCGCCCAGTCCTTCTTGAGCCTATTATGAAGATTGAAATTACCACCCCAGAAGACTTCATGGGTGATGTAATTGGCGACTTGAACGCTCGCCGTGGTCGCGTTGATGAAATGGAAGACCGCGAAAATGGTGTCAAGATCATCAAGGGCTTCGTACCGCTAGCAAACATGTTTGGTTATACCTCCGACCTTCGTGGTATGAGCCAAGGTCGCGCCGCTTCTACTATGGAAATCCATGGTTACGAAGAGGTTCCACCGAACATCGCTCAAGAGATTATCGAGAAACGTAATTCGAAATAAAACAAAAAATAATCCGCTCCAAATGGGGCGGATTTTTGTGGCAAGAAAATCCCCGCATATACGAGGAATGAAGATCAATTTGTCAAGGATAAAAACAGATAACAATGCTTTACAGTTTGCAGAAAATCATATAAAATAAACACATACATAGCTTTGGGCTGGTTAATATTAGCGCCCAAAATTATTTAATAAACCAAAGGAGAAACTAAAAACTATGGCAAATTTCGACCGTAGCAAGCCACATCTCAACGTTGGTACCATGGGTCACGTCGACCACGGTAAAACAACTTTGACTGCTGCTATTACGACCGTTCTCGCGAAGAAGCTTCCTTCCGAGATTAACAAGCAGGTCGCTTACGATCAGATCGACAACGCTCCAGAAGAAAAGGCTCGTGGTATTACCATCGCAACCTCTCACCAGGAGTATGAAACCGAAAAGCGTCACTACGCTCACGTTGATATGCCAGGCCACGCCGACTATATCAAGAACATGATTACCGGTGCCGCACAGATCGATGGTGCTATCCTCGTAGTCGCTGCTAACGATGGTCCACTTCCACAGACCCGTGAGCACGTTCTCTTGGCACACCAGGTCAACGTTCCAAAAATCATTGTTTTCTTGAACAAGATGGACCTCGCTGACCCAGAACTCGTCGAGCTCGTCGAAGAAGACGTTCGCGATCTTCTCGAAAAGAACGGCTTTGACCGCAACTGCCCAATCATCAAGGGTTCCGCTCTTGGTGCAATCGACGGCAACGAAAAAGACGAAGAAGCTGTCATGGAACTTCTTAAGGCCATGGACGACTACTTCGAACTTCCAGAACGCGATCTTGACAAGGACTTCTTGATGCCAATCGAAGACGTCTTCTCAATCAAGGGTCGTGGTACCGTTGCAACCGGCCGTATCGAACAGGGTGTCGTCAAGCTTAACGACGAAGTTGAAATCGTTGGTCTTAAGGAAACTCAGAAATCGGTTGTTACCGGTATCGAAGCCTTCCACAAGACTCTCGACGAAGGCGAAGCTGGCGATAACGCTGGTCTCCTCCTCCGCGGTATTGAACGCGATCAGATCGAACGTGGCCAGGTTATCTGCAAGCCAGGTTCTATCACCCCACACACCGAATTTGAAGCACAGGTTTACATTCTTAAGAAAGAAGAAGGTGGCCGCCATACTCCATTCCAGAATGGTTACAAGCCACAGTTCTACTTCCGCACCACGGATGTTACCGGCGAAGTCGAGCTTCCAAAGGATAAGGAAATCGTCATGCCTGGCGATAACGTTACCTTCAGCGTCAAGCTTCAGGCTCCAATCGCTATGAACAACAACGACCGCTTCGCTATCCGCGAAGGTGGCCGCACGGTTGGTTCTGGTGTTGTCACTAAGATCATTAAATAATTGATCTTCAACCAGAAAATACTCCCTTCGGGGAGTATTTTTGTGGCTCGAAAACTATATATCGCTTGTGCTAAAATAGAACAAAGGGAAGGAATATTTTTAATGGATCCAAATTCACCAATAAAGCCGCAACAGGAACCGACGCCGTCGGTACCAAATGTGCCGCAAGCACCAGCACCACCATTGCCAACAGCAACAAACAGCCAAGAAACACCAAAAATCAATGGCGTCAGTATGCCGGCAGGCGCGAATAAGAAGCCTGAATCGCCGACGCAACGCAGTGAAAAAATTAATGCCGCTAGCGCACCAAAGCCAGTCCAACAAAAACCAGCACAAGAACTTCTCCACAAACCAGTTACAATGGAAGAAGTTGAAGAATACCGCAGAAAAAGCGCCAAGAAAAAGAAAATTATCTTGGCGAGCATCTTGCTGATTCTTGTAGTTTGCGGGATTACAACGCTTGTAATTCTGGCAAAAAACAAACAAAAAAGTTATCAAGAATTATCAAGTTTTTATAACGAAAACATCCCGATAGTAATACAAAAAACCGACGGAAACATTTTGCTTATATCACAAAACGGTAAAACGCTTACTGACAAATACGATAATATAGAATTTTTTGAGTCTGACCGAAGCCTCGCTACTAAAACTGAGGAAGACAAAACAATTTCCGCAATTATTGACGAAAACGGCCAAGAAAGATATTCCACCGAAAACAATCTAATAAAAATCAATTACGGCCAAAATTACATTGTTAGCGAGGAAGATAAAAACTACGTTCTCAATAAGGACGGGCAAAAAGTCGACGAAAGACCTCTTGTGGACATTAGTTTTAACAGCGAGCAAAAATACTTTATGGTCGCAAACGACACAAAATATGCTGTAATCAACGCAAATGGCACAGAAAAAATAACTGGCACTATCGACAATAGCACCCTAAAGGATTTCTCATACGGCAAAAACGCCTACGACAAAAATTACTACTGTGCAATTGTTAATACGCACAAGCGTGATAGTAAACTATACGTCTATAACTGCGAAAGCGGTCAAGAGATAACTAATGTTGAAGACGTATATTATAGCGGTGGCTTCGAGAATACAAGCTCAGCATTCCTTACATCCGAAAAAGGCTCAAGCTATTTCTATAATAACGAAATGATTTACAACAGCGACACACAGGACACTGAATATATCGGAGGCATAATCAAAAAAGCCGAGGATGAGAGATTCTTTAATCCAATCACGCGTAAAACCACCGAAAGCTTTCCAACCGACACACTCATTAAGCAAGATAAACTAAACGAAAAAGCCACAATTCAGGAAGATTGTAGTATCTACGAAAAACACGAAGCGAGTAAACTAATTCAGATTTGCAATAATATCTATTACGATAACAAAAGCATAAATCTTAACTACACCAAGTTTAATTATTATATTCCGAAAACGGAACTAGATGATTTCTTAGCATACAATAACAAGTCGTATATTTATCGTGTAAATAGCAATAACGGAAAAATCGCAATTGTTGATGCAAGAACGAATTCAGACGTATATACAGATATTGAGGTCCAATACAGTGACAAAACTCCTAATGAATCGGTTAGCCGCTTTATTATCAAAGACGAGAACAGTAGCAATACGGTAATCGACTTAGCCACAGGAAAAAGCGCTAACTACGATAGCAACGCAGTAATCCGTCTTGAAGCAAACTATTATATCGTAATCGAGTCGACAAACACGGGTAGCATATCCAGATATTTTAATGCAAATCATAAAGAAATCTATGAAGAAGAAAGCTAGGATATACTAGAGTTATGAACGATTTAGAATCATCAATCCTACTAACAATGGCGCCAATCCTCGTTCTTATGATTGGCATGATAGTCTACGGAGTCATGAAAAACCGAGGCAAGGATAAAAGCACGCAAAGCAAAAGAGAAGCCGACGCGCTAATAGAGGCCAAGGCAATGCTCGCAAAATACCAGAAAGAAAACACTAAAAATGAGTCTGAAGCTAAAGAAAAATCTGCAAGCAAAGAAAAAACTGAAACTAAAGAAAGCCCACAAGCAAATCTGGAAGACAAGGCCGTAGAAACTCCTCAGACAAAACAAGAAGATACGGTCAAAATAGAGAATAAGGCTGAAAAAGACGACAAGGATAATGACAAGCCGCAAAAGCCAAGTGCTGACGCGCCAATTCAAGACACTACAGAGCTCGAGCCCGACATTGACAAAGTAGAAGAATAATAGTACAATCCCAAAGTAATATAAACATGTGTTATAAAAACTCATCGACGCATTGTCTAGATGCATCTGAGATTATATAGCAAGCAGAAAGGAATCAAATGGCAGAAAAAGCAACCACCGAAGGTCCACGCATTCGCATTCGCCTCAAGGCTTACGATCATCGCGTCATCGACCAAAGTGCAAAGCAAATCGTCGATACAGCAATCCGCACCGGCGCAAAGGTTAGCGGTCCAGTACCCCTACCAACCAAACGCAGTAGCTTTACAGTTGTAAAGAGTCCACACGTTTACAAGACTGGCGGTGAAGCATTCGAAATGAAGGTCCACAAGCGCCTTATCGATGTAATCGACGCAACCCCAAAGACCATCGATGCATTGCAGAATCTATCCCTCCCAGCAGGCGTAGACGCAGAAATCAAGATGTAATAATCTCAAAAAACTCGGCTTAAACTCCGAGTTTTTTGTTACCTATCTTTCGACGAATTCCATATTGTAATAAATCTTCCGCATACGCTCATCAGGGAAACGCGCGTCTATCAACTGTTCTAAAGCACCATCGGGTGGTATACCGTAGTGCCTCCCGCTAAAACGAATAATCGCAAAAGCAGAAACTGTAAAATCACAAATCAAAAACACAAAAACTACAAAGCCTACATTAAAAATTGTGCGACTATTAAATTTTCTCAACAAGTTAATAATCTTAGCGGCAAAAAGTCGCAAAAACACCACACCAACCACCGCCCACACAATCGACATCCGCAAACAAATTCGACCATCTAAATTAAAAGGCAAATGATAATAGTTCCAAGATCTCGTACCGAAGGCAAATTCCTGCAGCCAACTAGCGGCAAATTCAAATATCGAGCCAAATAAGAAACAAATCAAAAATTGATCAAGCATCCGACGCTTTCCGTAATAGGGATAAAGTAGTAATAACCCAACAACCGCAAAGCCATAAATAATCGTGAACGGACCCCAAACCAAGGCATTATGATTATCCCAATGACCAAAACTAATTACACTCCAAAGACCCTCAAACAGAAAACCGAGAAAACTAGCAACTAAAAATACTATCGATAGCGAAAAGATATTTATACCTGAATAATCAGCCTTAATCTTTGAAGTTTTACCACCCATATCAATACATATTATACAGCAGACAAGCAATACTATAAACACATACAGTACTTAGAGGGGTCAGCACCTTTGCAACATTTGCATAGGAGTCATTCTTAAAGTTGTATGTATTCTAGCATAGTTGTAATAGATTAGGTATTCTTGAATGCTCTTAGCAACTTCAGGCAGCGTTCTTGCGGTATATGGACCA
>JAFONX010000034.1 GCA_017418275.1 Candidatus Saccharimonadota bacterium
ATAAAGCATTCAGGATTCAAGGCGTAAAGCTTTTCAGCCTCGGCAATGCCCTGCTCGCCAATACCAATCAGATAGTATTTATAAGGCGCAATCTGTTCTGGCCAGCAAAGGCCCTTATCGTCACAGGTCTTTTCGGCAATTACGCCCATCGTACGGGCTGGACCAATACCATAGCTACCCATAAAGACTGGTTTGCGTTTGCCATCTTCGTCGTTATATTCGAGACCAAGCGCATCGGAATATTTTGTACCGAGGGTAAAGATGTTGCCAACTTCGGAAGCCTTTTGCTTGTCGAGCTTTTTCGGATCGATGTCGAGCATCTTGAAGGTATCTTCGTTGTAGACTTCTTCGTTGATGGCAATGTTCTTTTCGTGGTCGATATAGATAATGTCTTCACCAGCGTCACAGATTGTTTGAAACTCGTCACTAAACTTACTGAAACTACCACCACTTGCAAAGGTGCGATATGTACTGTCGCCAATACCGAGGCGATTAAAGATACGAATGTAACTTTCGGCAACTTTTTCGTAAAATACATCATGCTGCGCCTTGTCGGTACAGAATGAATACAAATCTTTCATGATAAATTCGCGCGTACGCATAATGCCAGACTTTGCACGGAGCTCGTTACGAAACTTTTTCTGGAATTGAAAGACGTAAAGTGGCAAATCTTTATAGCTTGAAATATAAGTACGGAGCATATTCGTGAACGCTTCTTCGTGCGTAAGCGCCAAACCAAGCTCGCCACCGGCATGAAGCTTTGTCTTAAACCAGTCGTCAACGACATTATCGTCCCAACGATTAGTTTTTTCCCAGACGTCTTTTGGCTGAAGGCTAGACATTTCAACCTCTTGGCCGCCGAGCGCCAACATTTCTTCACGAATAACTTCGATAATATTATTTAGAACCTTGCGGCCCATGGGCAGAAAATCATAAACCCCGGCCATTTCCTTGTAGATATAACCGGCACGCAAAAGTAATTGAGCACTGCGGCTAACTTCGTCGCTTGGTGCCTCTTTGAGGGTTTTTATAAATGATTCACTGCGTTTCATAATAGTTTAATTTTAGAACAACAGATATTAATACGCAAGAACATTAATGCGATTTTTGTCAATACTAGCGATTTTAGCAAAAACTATTGCTCAGGATATTCATCCATGCTCGAAATAAGCACTTCGCGTGGCTTACTACCACCCGGAGCCGGACCAACGACGCCCATATCTTCGAGATCGTCAATTATCGAGGCGGCGCGCCCATAGCCAATATGAAGCTGACGTTGCAAGAGTGAGGTCGAAAGCTTGCGGGCGCGTACGGCAATCTCGGCAGCTTGACGATGAATATCGCCAGCACCAGAGCCACCACCCATGTCACCGCCGGCGGAGCCACCGCCTGGCATGCCTTTATAGCTGACATCTTGCGAAATAACTTCTTCGTTATAGTTTGGCGGAGCCTGTTCGCGCAAATAGTTAGTCAGGTTTTCGATTTCGCCGTCGCTAACATAGGCACCCTGGACACGCTTTGGCTTACCCATCATCTCGGTCGTGAGATAGAGCATATCACCCATACCGAGCAATTTTTCAGCACCGCCCATATCGAGCATGACACGGGAGTCCATATTATTGTTTACGGCGAAAGCGATACGGCCTGGAATGTTGGCCTTAATCAAACCCGTAACAACCTTAACTTCTGGACGCTGGGTTGCAAGTACTAAATGAATACCAGCAGCACGACCCTTCTGTGCAATGCGCACAATCATAAATTCAAGCTCTTTGCCCGCCTGCATCATGAGATCCGCCATCTCATCTACTACGACAACAATATACGGCATCTTGCCTTCGTCGTGCTTTTGTGGATTGCCGTCTTCGTCCGGAATGGTGACTTGACCACCGTTTCTTTCCATTTTGGCGTTATAATCGACGATATTCTTGACGCGCTCTTTCGCCATAATCGAATAACGACGCTCCATTTCGTTGACTGCCCATTTCAAGGCGCTCAGCGATTTAGCAACATCGGTAATAATTGGCGTCAAAAGATGCGGAATATCTTCGTAGGCTGCCATTTCCACCTGCTTTGGGTCGACAATAATCAGACGCAAATCTGATGGAGAATTATGATACAACATTGAACTGAGGAGAGTATTTGTCATGACAGACTTACCAGAACCAGTCGTACCGGCAATTAGGAGGTGTGGCATCTTTGCGAGGTTACCGACAACGGTTTTACCGGAAATATCTTTGCCAAGCGCAAAGCTAAGTGGCTTATCCGCGATATTCTTAGTCCATTCCGGCGACTGCAAAAGCTCGTGCAGACCAACGCTACCTTGCTTTTCGTTTTCAACTTCTACACCGACCGCGCGCGTGCCAGGAATTGGCGCTTCGATACGAATCTTACTCTTTGCAAGATTTAAGGCTAGCTCCTTGTCATAAGTCGCAATCTTTGAAATTTTCACACCGGCCGGCGGGCGAAGCGTATACTGCGTAATACGTGGACCAACGTTTGCCTCTTCGACATCAACATCAATATTAAACTGTCGCAAAGTATCTTCAATAATATGCGCAATGCGATCTGTATCACCAGGATCAGCTGGAGAGCGCTTTTTGTTCAAAAGATTAAGTGGAGGCATCTTCCAGTTAGGGTCATTCACAGCAACGAGCGCACCTGGCTCGGCGACAGGCGCAGTAGCAGGAGCCGGTACTGGTTTTTCTTCTGGCATATTCCTGTGCAAAAGACCACCTTTTTTCTTTGGCTTTTCTTCGATTTCTTCAGCGTTGGCATTATTGACGCGCAAACCCATCGCACGACGACGAGGCGTTTCCTCGTCTTCCCTACCCGCCATACGACGCATGACACGCGCATTATCAGAATCTTCGCGGCTGCGTGTACCATGGAAGATACTACCAATCTTGCGGAAAAGCTCTGCCGGCGTCTCGGCATACATAAATAGCGCCGTAATCACAATCAAAACTATATAGACCAGAACCGAAACACCTTTGCTGAGCGCCGGAACGACATAATGATTAATAAACTCACCAATCACACCGCTGTTTTCAGTGCCGTAAGTCGGGATACCTAAAATACAACAGAATAAAACCACCATAATCGCCGAGGAAATCCAGACGGCAGTCGAGAGTCTATTGCCATCTGCGCGGAAGATTTTGATTGCAAGATAAATTAAGATAGCTGGCAAAAGATAGGTCGCATAACCAAAGGCGGTCAGCAAGAAATCCTGTATAGCGTTCAAAAGTACGGCGTTTTGTGGCTTAAACCAAGCTGCCACCAAAACAACCGCGAGAAGCATCATAAAGACAGCTCCAACTTGTCTCCAAAAAACATTCGGGACTTCGTAACGGTTTTTTGCCTCTGGGGCTTTCTTTCTTCTACCTCTCTTTTTAGCCATAAGTATATTATATCACATTTTTGCGGAAAAACGAAAAAGGACCTCTCACGAGGTCCTTGAATCGTCTTTTATTGTTCAACTCTGCGCATGGAGAGATTGAGGCGACCCTTATCATCAATTGCGTCGAGGCGAACCTTGACTTCTTGGCCAACCTTCAAGACATCTTCAACCTTCGCGATGCGTTTGTCGGAAATCTGTGAGATATGCAGCATGCCATCAATACCTGGCAAGATATTTACAAATGCACCAAATTCCTTAATCGTGACAACTTTACCCTTGTAGATTTTGCCAACTTCCGGCTCTTCTGTGAGACTACGAATCCAATCGAGTGCTTTTTCGATTTTGTCCGTATCGGCAGCAGCGACCGTAATTAGACCGCTTTCTTCAATATTAATCTCGGCACCGGTCTCGGCAGTAATCTTGTTGATTATCTCGCCACCCTTGCCAATCACAGCACCGATCTTGTCCGGATTAATCATAAGCTTCTCAATGCGTGGTGCGTATGGGCTAAGATGATCACGCGGGCCTTCCAAGACGCTAAGCATGTGCTTAAGAATAAACATACGACCAGCGTGAGCTTTCTTAATCGCTTCGGACAAGACGCTGATTGGAAGACCGTGAACTTTCATATCCATCTGCATAGCGGTGACACCTTCGGTAGTACCAGTCACCTTGAAGTCCATATCGCCGGCAAAGTCCTCAGCGTCCATGAGATCGGTCAGGACGTAAGGCTTATCGCCATCCATCATGAGACCCATCGCGACACCAGAGACTGGGCGCTTAAGCGGAACGCCAGCATCCATCAAAGCAAGACAAGAGCTACAAGTAGCCGCCATTGAGGTTGAACCGTTCTGCGACATAATATCCGTTACGCTACGAATTGCATATGGGAATTCTTCCTCGCTTGGAAGCACTGGCATCAAGGCGCGTTCCGCCAAGTAGCCGTGGCCAATTTCGCGACGTCCTGGGCTACCCATGCGTGAACATTCGCCAACCGTATAACCTGGCGCATTGTAATGATGCATGTAGCGGCGCGTACCGTCAGTTGTTTCCATTGTATCAACGAGCTGAGCATAGCTGAGCGGCGCCAAAGTAACGGCATTGAGAGCCTGCGTAACACCGCGCGTAAAGATGCTTGAGCCATGAACGCGTGGTAAAACACCAACCTGCGAGCTGAGCGGACGAACCTCGTCGAGCTTGCGACCATCTGGACGCACACCCTTTTCGATGATATTCTTACGCACATCACGCTTGACGGCGAGCTCAAAGGCTTCGCCATATTCGTCGCGGAAGTGTTCGTCGTAATACTTTGTGCGAGTCGACATCTTTTCTTCGTCGCTCATCTTATCCGTTACACCAGCATCTTCATCAGAAACAATCTTTTGGCAGAATTCATCATGCATGGCGTATTTGAGATCTGAAATCAGCTGATTGCGTTCAACGGTGTTACTAATACGGAATTTATCGTCGAGCTTGCCAACCATCCAGGCATCGACCTGATTTTTAACTTCTTCACTTGGGAGCATGAGAGTATATTCTTGCTCAACCACGCCAACCTTTTCGCGAAGTTCGTTTTGGAGCTTAATAGCAGGCTGTAATTGTTCGAGACCCCAAGCCATACCGTCAATAATAACATCTTCCGGAACTTCATTTGCGCCAGCTTCTACCATTGTAATACCGGAATCTTTACCAGCTACAACGAGGTCAAGATCAGAGGCTTCACGTTCTTCTGGACTCAAGAAGGCTTTATATTCGCCATTTACGCGACCAATACGGAGACCAGCGATTGGACCATCAAATGGTACGCCCGCCAGCATCAAAGCACTCGAGGCAGCGATCATCGCGATAACATCTGGGCGGAAGTTTGGATCCATTGAAAGGACAGTCGAAACGACCTGAATTTCCTGACGATAACCCTTCGGGAAGAGTGGGCGAATTGGGCGGTCAATCAGACGCGACACCAAGACAGCCTCTTCGGAAGGCTTACCTTCACGCTTAATAAACTTACTACTGGAGATTTTACCAGAAGCATAGTAGCGCTCCTGATATTCTACCGTAAGCGGGAAGAAATCCTGCAAGATTGGCTTATTACCAACTACAACGGAGCCGAGCACGACCGTGTCGCCATAAGTTACAAGCACAGAAGAAGTCGCACGAAAACCGACGCGGTTCACTTCTAAGCCGAGCTTACGACCACAAAAATCAGTCTCAAGCTTCAGAGTTTTCTTACCGCTTGGATTAATGATTTCCATCAAAAATTACCTTTCTTCGAGAAAATAATAAGTATTCAGCGCCATCAACATAGCGGCAAATATCTATCATTTTCTCGATATTATTTACCATCTCTATTATACCATAGATGCTTATTGACTTGGACCCCACGCGCGAAGTAGATTTTACAAAAAACAAAAAATTCAGCCCTTTGACGAGCTGAATTTGGATATTATTTGCGAAGACCAAGCTTTGCGACGGTAGCCTTGTAGCTTTCGAAGTCGCTCTGTTCAAGATGCTTGAGCAATTTCTTGCGCTTACCAACCATCTGAATAAGACCGCGCTTTGCCATGTAGTCATGCTTGTTAGCCTTGACATGCTCCGTGACTTCATTGATGCGTTCGGTGAGGATAGAAACCTGAACCTCTGGGGAACCGACATCTTTATCGCTACGCGCAAGCTTCGCAATTGCCTTAGCTTTGTTATCTTTAGTAATCATATTACGCTTTATTCTAACACAGATTAGAACAGATTGCAAACGCTTCTTCTATTTATTATTCATATACTTCACAAGCGCCGAGCGAAGGTCTTTGACTGGCAAGACAAACTTGTCTTTGATGGTAGCCGGCGCAATCGCGCCACGGAAGCCAAGTTTCTTCGCCTCGGCAATACGCCGGTCTGGCGCCACCACCGAACGAATTTCGCCACCGAGACCAATCTCGCCAAACACCACCATGTCTTCATCAAGCTTACGGCCAGCCGCCGCACTCGCAATCGCCATGCAAATCGCGAGATCCGCCGCTGAATCATTCAACTTCAGACCGCCCACTACGTTAATAAAGATATCTTTGTCCTGAAGTTTGAGTTTCGTGCGTTTTTCAAGTACGGCAACTAGCAAATTAAGACGGTTTAAATCAAAACCAGAAGCAGTACGCTTTGGATAGCCAAAGTTGGTTGGGTTGACCAGCGCCTGAATTTCCACCAGAAGAGGGCGCGTTCCCTCGATGGTCGCCATAATAATGCTACCGTCAGTATTTTGGCGTTCCGAGAGCAGGGCTTCAGATGGATTCTTAACTTCCACCAAGCCCTCGCTTGCCATTTCAAAAATCGCCACTTCGGTTGTAGAGCCAAAACGGTTTTTGATAGCGCGGATGGTTTTAAAGCCACCATAGCGATCGCCCTCAAAATTCAATACAACATCTACAAGGTGTTCGAGCACCTTCGGACCGGCCAAAGTACCATCCTTTGTAACATGCCCAACGATAATAACTGCCGTGCCGCTTGCTTTTGCGGCGCGAATGATCAAATTACCACAGTTGCTCACCTGACTGACAGTACCCGGCGCTGAAGATATTTCCGCCATGCTTAAAGTCTGAATCGAGTCGACAATTACAAGATCATAATTATCCTCTTCGATCGTCTTCGCGATATCGTTCGCAGAGGAAGAGCTTGCAAAGTGTAGCTGATCGCTCGCCGCACCAAGACGCACGGCGCGCATCTTGACCTGCCCTGCCGATTCCTCACCAGAAACATAGAGTACTTTGCGACCCGCATTAGAAATTGTGGCACAAATCTGCATTAAAATTGTAGACTTACCCATGCCCGGCTGACCAGCCAAAAGCGCCACGCCACCGAGCAAGATACCGCCACCGAGCACATTATCCAGTTCCGGAAAACCGGTCGCCAAACGACTGCCGGCGTCACTCGGTTCAATTTCATTAATCGAGACTGCCGATAGCTTTTTGCCAGAAACTGCCCCTTTTGCGAGCGCAGATTTTGCTTCTGTTTCCACGGAAGCCGCTTGCTCTAAGAGAGTGTTCCACTCCCCGCAATTTTCACAGCGCCCCGCCCACTTTGCGTAGCTTGTGCCACAATTCTGACACTGGTACCTCGATTTCAGTTTTACCATATCTATAGTGTAACACTCGGCAAGAGGCGAAGGCGAATTAATGCATGTTAGTTTTCGATAACTTCGTCAATGAGGCCGTATTCCTTGGCTTCCTGAGCAGACATCCAGTTGTCGCGATCCATATCTTTTTCGATCTGTGCAACTGGCTTACCAGTATTCTTAGCCATCATCTCCGCCAAGACTTTCTTAAGATAAATACCCTCGCGAAGCGCAATTTCCTGATCCGTAATCTTACCCTCGGTGCCAGAGCTTGGCTGATGAATCATGATACGGGCGTTTGGCAAAGCAAAACGCTTGCCCTTTGCACCGCAAGAGAGCAACATTGCGCCCATCGAAGCCTGTAAACCGATACCAATCGTCTGAACGTCCGGCTCAATATAGTTCATCGTATCGATAATCGCGAGACCATCATAGACTGAACCGCCAGGCGAATTGATATAGAGCTTAATGTCTTTCTTTGGATCCTCATAAGCTAGGTGTAAAAGTTGTGCTACAACAATATTTGCCGTAGCAGAATTCACCTCGTCGCCCAAGAAGATGACGCGCTCTTTCAAGAGGCGCGAGTAGATATCGTAGGCGCGTTCGCCGTGGTTGCTTTCTTCAACAACCGTCGGAACAAGATAATTTTTCGTTTTGTCCTTCATAATATTCCTTTCTTTTATTCTTCAATCATCGAACTTGGCTTCTCAACACGACTGTTCACGCTGTCGTATAAATCACCAATCTGAATAGCATTATTATTGTATTGTTCGATCAGAGAATTCGTCGTATCGATCAGAGTTGTTAACTGGTCATACATTCGATCGAGGCTTTCCTGTCGAGCGATGAGCTGATTACGCTCCGCATCAAATTGCGCACGGCTATAGAAACCGTTCGGTCGATTTGCGCGCGCATTAAAATCTTCCACATCCGCCACGAGTGTTTCGTAAGTTGCATTGTACTGGTTAGTTAATGCCTCAATTTCAGCCTTATGTTGCTCAATTTGCGCCGAAAGTTCCTCGGCTTTTTGTTCGAGCGCTTTAAATTTCGCGTTGTACGAATTGTAATAGTTCGCGATGAGATCTTGGCTCGTAAAGTATTTCGCATAATGTTTTTGGAGCGCATCCGTCATGTCCGACTCGCTAAGCTGCGAACCGATGATCGAGTGAAGCTCGTCATAATATTCATCTTGCGAATACTGCGTCATATGTTCGCTCATTTCGTTCGAGTGTGCCTTGTAGGTCGACTCAAGGTCAGCATAGAGAGTTTTCTGCTCTTTACTACTCATGCGATTCCAAACCGCATGCAATAGCTCATGCGCGAGAACAGTTTCCTTAATACCATCCAGCTCAGCGTTGTCGATATCGTAAACATAGATACGGTCACTGCTATAGCAACCTAAGACAGAGGATTCCCTCTCGGCGCCAGAATAACAATGTTGATTGAAGTCGCTAGCAGATTCGAGTTCTGGATAAGTAGCACGCAAGATGCGCTCGCCAGCTTTTGTAAATTGATCGTTTTCGATAACGCGCGCCATTTCTGCACCTGGCTGATATCTAGAACCCTTAATCGCATCGCTAATCGCCGTCAGACCACCAAAAGCAATTCCCAAATAGGCCATCACGCCAATTAAGACTAAGGTGATAATCAGTGCAACAATCGCGCCTACTGAGCCAGATTTGGTTCTTGTGTTCTGCATTTTACTCCTTTGCTACAGCGAAGCTAAGTTGATCGTCCTTGAGGCCAATTTTCGCCACTAGACCTTTATCGAGACTACCATCCAAGATATGGTCTGCGAGCAGCGATTCAAGCTCATCCTCAATCACGCGACGGAGCGGACGGGCGCCGTTTTTAATATCAAAGCCTTTTTCGATCAGATGCCTCTTGGCGTCATCGGAAATTTCCAAACCAATCGACTTGTCCGCCATGCGTTTTCTTAAGATAGAAATCATATTGTCAAAGATACGACTGACGTTTTTCTCGGTTAGTGCATTAAAGGTCACAATCGAATCAAAGCGGTTTACAAGCTCTGGCTTCATGAGCTTGCGCAAGGCTTTCATGGCAGCAGCTTCGTTGGCAGCATGCTCTGCTTCGAGCGCTTTCGCATCCTTCTTTGTCTTAGCCGTAAAGCCAAGTTCCGATTCGCGATACATCTCTTCCGCGCCGAGATTACTGGTCAAAATTACAATTGAATTGTTGAATTTTACCTTTGTACCCTGACCATCCGTTAAAGCGCCATCTTCGAGAATCTGCAGGAGAATATTAAAGACGTCTGGGTGAGCCTTTTCAATCTCGTCAAAGAGTACTACGGAATAAGGATGGCGACGAATCTGCTCGGTGAGCTTACCGCCGTCTTCGTAACCAACGTAGCCTGCTGGCGCACCAACGAGGCGAGCAACGTTATGTTTCTCTTCAAATTCAGACATATCGATTTTGATAAGCGCATCGTCGCCACCAAAGACCTCGCGAGCGAGCGTCTTAGCAAGCTCAGTTTTACCAACACCGGTTGGACCCATAAAGACAAAACTACCAATTGGGCGATTTTCGTCCGCAATACCCGAACGACCGCGGCGAATCGCTTTACTGACTGCCGTAATCGCCTCGTCCTGACCAATAATTTCTTTCTTGAGGTGATCTTCGAGATGAAGAAGCAGCTCCTGCTCCGAACCGTGCACACGACTGACCGGAATACCAGTCTTAAGACTAATCGCCGTGGCAAGATTGTCGCTCGAAACGGCCGGAATCTTTTCTAAATCTTTGTTCTGCTTTTCAAGTTCGGCTAGTCGCTCTTCAATCTGAGCGGCACGCGTTTTCATCGTAGCGGCTTCTTCATATTTCTCAGCATCTGCCGCTTCTTCAATACGGCGCTGAAGATCGTTTAGTTCAATCTTAGCTTTCTTGTATTCGCTGCCACCCTTCTTGTCTAGCTCGACTCGCGCGACAGCCGAAGCCTCATCAATCACGTCGATTACCTTATCTGGCATGAAGCGGTCGGAAATATAGCGCGTCGACAAAACAATTGCCTCTTCAAGGATTTCGTCCGAAATTGTAACAGAATGGTGTTGTTCGTAATGCTTTTTAATACCCTTCAAAATACGCAAAGTAACTGTCTTGCTTGGCTCTTCAACCATTACAGTCTGGAAACGGCGCGCGAGAGCTTTATCTTTCTCGATATATTTACGATATTCATCAAGAGTTGTAGCGCCAATTAATTTAAGACTATTGCGCGCAAGGGCTGGCTTTAAGATGTTAGCCGCGTCCATCGAGCCCTCAGAGGAACCTGCACCGTTCAAAAGATGCAACTCATCGATAAAGAGTACCACCGAATCGTCTTCAACAGCTTCATCAATAATACCTTTAATACGCTCCTCAAATTCACCGCGGAATTTTGTGCCGGCTACCACAGAACTGAGGTCGATCTGGAAGATACGCTTACCAATCAGAGCTTCTGGCACATCATTTTTTACTACTCGCATCGCAAGACCTTCGACGATTGCGGTTTTACCGACACCAGCTTCGCCGATTAAAACTGGGTTGCTCTTAGTGCGGCGACAAAGCACCGTAACAGCACGTTCGATTTCCTTCTCGCGACCAATCACGGTATCAAGCTTGCCTTGGCGAGCTTCGTCTGTTAAATCTGTGCCGTATTTAGTTAGGTAGCGATAAGCAGCACGCTTGCCTGCCTTGCGCTTTTGTTTTTCAATTTTAGCCTCGTCGGCTTCTTGTTCTACAACATCTTCAATATTTTTAGCAATTTCGTCCAAATCCACGCCAATTTTCTCGAGTAGTAGCGCGGCGCGGGAATTAGGCTGACGCACGAGCGAGTGAACAATGTGCTCCGTACCAACCACTTCAAGACCATTTTCGCGCGCAAAGTTCAGCGACATGCGCAGGGTCAGAACCGCCGCCTCGGAAAGCGACATCATCGCCATTGGCGAAGCAGGCACATCGACCGCCTCTTTACCTTGGACTTTTTCGAGCTCATTCAAGTTTACATCGTGCTCGCGGAGGATAATCGCACCGGTCGAAGTATCCTGAGCAAGCACGCCCATCAAGAGGTGCTCCGTACTCATATAACCCTGATTGTAGCGCTTAGAATAATAGTCCGCCTTTTGTAGAGCGAAGCGAGCGTTTTCGCTCAGATGATTCATTATTTCACTAAATTCATCCATCATATTTCTCCATATTTTAGCAAGCCTGAGGACACATATAACAATCAAGCTTAACTTTATTCTATTGTATATATTTTAGCACTCTAATGTCAAGAGTGCTAATTTAGATTTTTCTATTTTTAAAAATACGGAGCAATTGACCGTTTCTAGCTCTCGAGAATCTTCAGGAATTCAGCCTCGTCAATGACTTTCGTGCCGAGTTTGGCGGCTTTTTCAAGCTTAGATTTACCCGTATTTCTGCCCGCCACGAGGTAATTTGTAGATTTTACAACACTGCTGTGGAATTCTCCGCCCAAAGCGCGAATTCTCTCGGCAGCCTCGTCGCGCCCCATCGAATCGAGGGTACCAGTCACAACAAAACCCAGTCCGGCAAGCTTACCATTCGAATTGTCCTGATATTCCGGCTCGACACCGTTTGCCTTCATTTTTTCGATCAGCGCAAGATTATCTTCGTCTGCAAACCAAGCCACGATGGACTCCGCCACAATCAGACCAATGCCTGGCATTTCAGTCAGTTCTTTTTCGGTTGCATTGCTTAGCGCCTCAAAAGTTTTAAAATGTGCCGCAAGGTCTAAGGCGGTCTGCGTGCCAATATGTCGGATACCGATCGCCGTAATAAAACGTGCAAGTGGTGGGTTTTTTGTAGCTTGAATATTGTCGACAAGTTTATGAGCAGACACTTCACCAAAACGCTCGAGAGTCATTAGTTGTGCCGGGGTTAAAGTATATAAATCCGCGATTGAACTCACTAAACCAGCGTCCACCAAAGCCACTACGTTTTTCTCGCCCAATCCCTCGATATTAAGCGCAGATTTACTAGCATAATATTCAATTGCGCGCTTGAGCATTTGGTCGGCATTACTACCCTTCACGCGATAAGCCACTTCGCCAGATGGGCGTTCAAATTCGAGCTCTGGGTATTGTTCTTTGAGGGCTTGCTCGTAATCAAAAGGCTTGGAGTCGCTCGGGCGAAGCTCGGTCAGGACACGATTTACCTGCGGAATGATATCCCCGGCTTTATAGACAATTACTGTATCACCTACACGCGCATCGAGACGCGCAATTTCGTCTGCATTATGCAAAGAGGCGTGCTTTACAACCGAACCGGCAAGCTGTACGGGATCAAAAACTGCAACCGGCGTGGCGGCACCCGTGCGTCCAATTGTAATCACGATATCTTTTATAACAGTTGCAACTTCTTCGGCTGGATACTTAAAGGCAATCGCCGCACGCGGACATTTCCCAACAATACCAAGCGCTTGAAAGACCTTGCGATCGTTGACCTTAATTACCGCGCCATCAGTACCAAACGGAAAATCCTGGCGCACCGTATTGAGATGTTCAATAAACTCAAAGGCACCCTGAATATCTTTGTAGACTTTTTGCTGACGCGAAGTACGAAAACCGAGCTCGTTGAGCTTATCATAAACGTCAGAGTTCTTCGGCAGATTTGGCGAAACCATATCATAGCCCATAAATTTGAGCGGACGAGAAGCGGCGACTTTCGGATCGAGCTGACGAATCGTACCAGCCGCAAGGTTGCGCGGGTTTGCAAAGAGCGGCTTTCCGGCAGCCTTCTGTGCCTGATTAATCTCTTCAAAATCTTTCTTAAAAATAACAACTTCGCCGCGCACTTCAACGCGCCCAGACATATCAATACGGAGCGGTACGTTTTCGATGGTGCGTACGTTCATTGTGACATCCTCGCCTACCTTGCCATCACCGCGCGTTACAGCCTGCTTAAGCAGCCCATCTTCATAAATCAGGGCCATCGCGAGACCGTCCATTTTAATATCGACAAAAAGCTCTGGATTGACTGCGCCGAGTTTCGCGATGCGCTCGAGCCATTCCTGAATTTCTTCCTTCGAAAAGACGTCGGCGAGCGAAATCATGCGCTGTTCGTGCTTCACTTTGGTGAATTTATCGAGCGCACGACCAGCCACACGTTGCGTCGGCGAATCTGGCGTAATGAGCTCTGGATATTGCTCTTCAAGTTTAGCGAGCTCGTGTTTTAGACTATCTGCCGCCGCCTCAGACATCGTTGATTCGTCGAGCACATGATAATGATAGCGATAATCGTTAATAATATCGCGCAACTTTTCGATACGTTCGATAACTTCTTTTGGAGCGCTAGTCTGTGGCATCGAGCATCCTCCTATAGAACAGATAGAGATAAGTTGTAACATAGACAATCGAGAAGGCAATCATGAGCTGCAAGCAAATCGGCACAAGCGGAAAACCGACTAGCCAGCCCATTTCTTCCTTCAGGAAGAGATCGAGCCAAGTAATCGGAAGCATAATAATCACCCACATGAGCGCAAGGAAGATAAGCATAAAAACTACGCGCGTAATATAGCGGATGCGGCGACTCTGAATTACATCCATCGCAGCATAAAGAGCTTGCATCGGATAAATACCCGGAACTGTTACGCTAGACAAGGCAATGAGCGAGACCGGTAAAAGATAGAGCGATAGAATAATCAGCAAAGAACCAAGTAACCAAAACAAAAAGGCATAGATTGGCTGAGTTAAGAATTCGGTCGACGTTGCTACAGAATAAACAATCAAGAAGATAAAGAACGGAATGAGATGAATTGCAACGACAGCTAGAATTACGAAGACAGAAATAAGCGGCGCGAAAGCATTATAGAGACCGTCGCGAAAACGTGGTCGGTTGCCCGCGAGAATGTGACGCAGGAAGTAGGTTGTAATTAGCCACAAAGTAGCCACAAAGAAAACCAGCAGTACACCCTGAACCTCGGTAATACTAGTGCCAAGACCACCCGTCGTAATACTCGAGATCAAGAGAAGACCGGATTTTGCAAAACGCCCCAATTCGCCGTAATTATTGATCTCTGCACTCATATCAAGGGAATCCTGCAGAGTCTTGTAACTTTCCTCGCTCAAGAGACCAACTAGGAGAATATTCGCGATGACCGTCACGATGATTAAGAGACCAAAAATCTTCCAGTTGCGGAAGAGGATTTTGAGCGACATCAAGGCGTGAGAAACAAGCCCCGGTGCCGGCAAATTACGCTTGTACTCCTCGCGGTAAGAGCGCTTGAAAGAATAATGATATTTAACGCGAGCGCGCTTTTTGTTCCAGATTTTTTCGCGCGTCTCACGGAAGGCCTGTTTAATAGAACGATATTCCCGACGTGGCTTTTTGGTTTTATTGGCTTTTTTCGACTTACCAAAATGGCGAGACCGCTTCTCGTCCGTTTTTTCAGTATCAGAAAGATTAGAATTCACACCTCGTTTTCCCATAAGATTATTATATCACGCTTAGACGTCGCTTCATGTCCCGCTACCTTTCCTTCTTTAAATAGTTACAGCCATAATAATAATTCGAGCAATACCTAAAGGCACCAAACTTCGATTCTTTGCGGATTAACTCACCGGTTTCGCAACGCGGACAACGCTCACCGCGCGTCTCGCGCAATTCTTCCGAAAGCTCATACAGAAAGGGTGAAGGTTTCCTCTCTTTCGCAATGAGATAGGTCGCTTTGCGGGCGCGCGTCAGAGCTACATAAAACAATCGACGCTCTTCTGCGAAAGGATAGGCTTCTTGAGCACTCAAAAGCAAATCAATGAGCGGATCATTTTCGCGCTGAGCGGGCATCCCCATTAAATCGTCATTCATATTTAAGACGATCACAATATCCCGCGTAATACCTTTGGATTTGTGAATTGAGCAGAATTCAAATTTGAGTTTACTACCAGATTCTAGATACCAATAAACCGCTTCGCCCTCGATTTTTATCTCTGGCGCATCGGCGATAAAAGCTAGATCATGATTATAGCGCGCAATGATTTGTAGCTTCATTTTTAACAAGGCTTCTTCGCCATAGTTCGCGAGCATATCCTTGATTGCTTGCCGAAAACCGTCCGCCTCAGACTTGCGATTCTTCCTATCGGTTTCGCTCAGGATTATCTTGATCGGCGTCTCAGTTTTTAAGCCGCGTACTTTTTTATGCGCCTGAGCAGGATTCTTTTGCACAAAATCACTACTTTTCTCAACCGTTGGCACCCCAAAACGATGCGTTGTTTCAATTAGGCTGCGGCGCACATGACGACCAAAATAGGCTTCAAATCTCTTTATTAACTCCAGATTGCTTCCCGTAAAGCGATATATCGATTGCCAATCATCACCCACGGCAAAGAGCCGACAATGCGGATTCTTCCGCAATATTTCCCGCACGAGACGAAGACGGTTTGGCGAAAGATCTTGTACCTCATCTAACAAAATATATTCATAACCCGTCATGCAATCCGACCCATGTTTTACGAACCCCGTCGCAAGATTAATCATGTCGGCAAAATCATAGAGACGCTCGGTTTCAAGATGAGCTCGATATGAGCGATAAAGCGTTTCGAATATTTCCAAGAATGTCTCCGCGCGATATTTCTCATATTTCGAGAATTTTTCAATGCGCGCCCGCAGCTTTTGAATGTCGTGCAGACCGTTTTTATAGAGCGACAAAAAGCTAACAAGTTGCGCTAAAAAATGTTCATACTCGCCCGATAGTTTTTCTTGAATAATTTGCAGTATTTCCTTCTCGGGCAGACGGCGAGGTCTCAAACCGTTTTTGGTTAGATTTTGCGCAAGATTGTCAAAAGCGATACATTCACCCCATTCCCAAGAATATAGCTCAACGTGTTTCTGTTTTGCGCGTTTGTAGCTTTTGCGACGCAAGGCTAGCTCCTTCTGATATTCATTCCCTAACAGCGAGTTGCCGTTTTTATTGAGCGCGAAAATATCCAGGCAAACATCGCCTATTACGAAGTCTGCCTTTTGCTTAAGATCAGGTAATTCTTTGCGATATTCGTAAGGTAGCCGATTAATATATAACCAGTTTGCGGCTAGTTCTTCCTCTTTGTTTCGAATCGGGAGATGATTGATTGTTTGTGCGGGTTTCAACGGCTTGTTTTGCCCTGCTAAGATTTCGCGTCGCAGAAAAAGACGGTTTAAGCGAATCTTACCCTTGAGATTTTTAAAAGCTCCGGGCGCGATTGGGGCGGACAGAAAAAAGAGGATATAGTCGTTCAACTTGCGCGCAAAAGCATTATCCTGACATTTTAGAAGTAGCGTTCGCTCAAAGAAACTTTTGATTTCAGCTTCGGATATCAGACGACGCTTTGATAAATATTCACTTTGATACTCTTGTAGAATGCTATTACCAAGCCCATGAAAAGTCCGAAATTCTACGCCCTTTACCGCACAACGCTCAATTAATTCGTCAACGGTTTTCTTCGTAAAGGAGATTGCGAGGATTTTTTCAGGCGAGATTTTTAGCTCACGTACCAGATATTCAATTTTTGCGAGCAAGCTCATAGTTTTACCGCTACCAGCCGACGCCAAAACAAGCTGCGCATCCTCGCAAGCCACCACCGCCTCGACTTGTTGCTTGTCCAGACTCATATCGCCCAGCGTTAAACCGCGCCGTTTTGCGATTTTTACAACTAGGTGGTTATGAATCCTGCGAAATATTTCCCGAAGCCACCCCAGGCGAAGCCCCCGAACCTGGGACTTTGGAATATACGTTAGTTGATGATTGACTCCTGATTTTTTCACCCCAACAATATACGCGTTTTTGAGATTATTAAAAGCATAACAATCTTAAAAAGCTCCAGATAGCTTGATTATATTGACTGCAAAATGCTAGAATACAGGTATGGTGCGTTGGCGGAGCAGTTACGCAGAGGTCTGCAAAACCTCGTAGACCAGTGCAACTCTGGTACGCACCTCCATTTTTTAGAAGCCCAAGTGGCGGAATTGGTATACGCGGCGGACTTAAAATCCGCTTCCTTTACCGGATTATGAGTTCGAGTCTCATCTTGGGCACCAGAAACAGAAAACGACCCTATGGGTCATTTTTTGTTCTGCTGTTCTGAAGACGAGACGAGAACGTAGTTCGGTCATCGTAGGAGCCGAGCGACACAAAAATAAGCGACTTTTCGCCGCTTATTTTTTTGCATTTTACTTACCGCGCTACGCAACGAAGTGGGCGCGCCTCACTGCGGTAGCTATAATCGTTACGGATAATACCGTCGGCAGTAAAGTTTAACATGTACGAATAATTAGTGCTCTTAGCCGCACTAGACCAATAGCGACCATAGTAGCCAAATCCAATAAATTCACCACTCCACATTCCGGCGTACACGAAATAGGTAGGGCTCCTGTGAACATTGCCATTCGAACCAGAAGTCATTCCTTGCTTAGTTATCAGGTCCGCATAGGATTTATCGCCACTGTTGATAGGCAAGCGCCAGCCGGCTGGACAAATGGATTGATTAGTATCTCTTTGGCCAGAATACGAAGAAGAGCTATTCATAGCTACGGCGGCCGTCCAGTTATAGTAGTTTCCAACATGATAGTGAGGGTTACCATAGTCAAGAGTATTGGAGTCAAATGAACCGCTTTTCACATCACCCTTCCAGTAGCGATCGCCTGGGTCATAGGACCCTGGAGCAGTGTATGAGCTTTCCCAAGTAGTTGTACCCGTCGCAAGCGTAGCTGTACCAGTCCAAGTTGCATCAGGGTTAGGCGTGTTACCGTGCCCTATATCCGTATTGTCATAGGTATAGAAGTTTGGCGTAGACACAATATCGTGGTCTAGGTTCTGCGTCATCCAAATATTGCCGTCTTTTAGTTTTGCCACATAGTAGCGTTTGTTGTCACGGTTGTCTATAGCGATTCTCTCATCACCTATTTCTAGCCCACTTCCCCATGTGGCTACATCTTGCATATAAAGTGTTTCTTGCCATTGAGCGTAGAGTGTCACATTATTCGATCCAATCCCCGCTCGATAATATACCTCGTCAAGATATAATTCACCCGGTTCTTCTTCTGTAGGAGTAGCTACGAAATTCCAACCAACGAAGATATATCCTTCTTTCTCAAAGGTATTTTTATGCAGCTTGGCATATTCCTCAGCCATGATGGTTTGGTTTTCCATTTCGCCAGTACCACCATTACTATCAAAAGTAATAGTAGTAGCTCTCTGCCATACCGCATAGAGAGTAATCGGCGTGTCCGGAGTTATCGATAAGTAATCTATTATGGCTTGCTCTGAAGTATAGGAAGGCGAATAAGCCCAAGGCTCCGTACTCCACCCTAGGAAGTTGTACGGTAGAGCTTGTCCCGGCACTTCATATTCGCCAGAGACAGCTTGACCGAGGGCGTAACCTTCTCCTTCTTTTGGTACTATTGCGTACTCTACCTCGTTAGTGGTTTGACTTGAATCGTCATTAAAATATAGTCCCCTGCCATCAAATGTCACGGGCACGGCGCTAACCGTAGCGTCATAATGTATGTCGCTACCCGTATACGTGCCGCGAGGAATATCTGGAGTAATATAGAAGCCATAATAAATAGTAGTCGTGTCGTTCGCTTCTGTAGGAGTGTAGTCTGTAGAAGCTTTAAGGATGGTGGGATTATCTTCGTCCGTAGATAGTGTAGTATAGACAGCATCATCTTTAGAGCTTGGCTCGCCTTCTAAGGTCAAGCCCCAAGTATTGTCGGCAAGAGTAGCTAGATCATCGCCTTCTAGTGTCACCATAGGTATTACGTTGCTAGAGTCGGTAGTAGATACAAAATTCGTATTTTCTGTATAAGCAGTGAGTTTATAGCCAGCCTGCGTAGCTTCTTCTACACTTATTTCTACTGGAAGTACCGCAAAGACCGGTTCGTCGGTTACCTCAATCGTAAATTCTTCATCAGAGACGTTTACCGTAAGATTACCGTCGCTATTCGTGGCGCTAGCTTTTAACAAGAAAGCCGTAAAAGCACAGCCTAAAACTAGGAGCGAAATAGTCGCGAAGCCAGTTGCAAGACGTTTCTTGTCACTTTTAGCCGTTCTGGCGCACCTTGCATGAATTAGCCGAGTAAATTTACCCGTTTTCTTGTATTTTCCATGAAGATAAGCGGTGATTATTATGCCTACGACGGCCAATATTAACACCCCGCTTGCTATGATGATTGCTTCCGGTGTACCTATACCATGCACGAACAGACCCGTGTTTGGTACTGACGGGTCTACCGGCGTAGAACCTCCGGGCTCTACGATATTGAGGGTTATTTTACTCACTAACTCCTACTCCTTTGTACTACTCCTAGCGGCTATGCAAAAACTCGCGATCATTGCATAAGCTCTATGATTATAAGTATAAGCTATTTTTTTATTTTTTAAAACATGTTATTATTGTATGCGTAACCCAATTGTTACGAACCTTCTTAAAGGAGTGAAAACGCATTGCATCCCTTATATTACAACAGGCTGGACCTCTTCGGCCAGTCCTCAGCCATGGCCGCAATGTCCTGTTGATCCGGTACAATCTTGCCTTCTGATTTTAGACCTTTGCCATTGGATTGCTACTGGACATGATATCTTCTTCCTCCTTAGATAGCCGGCCCTTTGCCATGGACCGGCTATTTTCCTGCCCATTACGCAGACAGTTTGCGTACATGAACTTCATATGTTTACAAGCGACAAAATCGTTTGACTTTTGCCTTAATCCTTGCTAATATAGTTTCAGTTCGAAAGAATCCGTGCGGGTGTAGCTCAGTTGTTTAGAGCGCTTCCTTGCCAAGGAAGAGGTCGAGAGTTAGAGTCTCTTCACCCGCACCATCTAATAATTAGCCCAAGCGGGCGTTTTTTATTGCGAAATATCGTTTTAGCTCCGCACCAAAAAGCGCCCCAAAGAGCGCCTATTAGCCGCACATAAGTCGGTGCCGACACACGACACTTACTATTTCTAGCTCATTATGCGTCTGATGCTATATTCTTATATTAAAGAAGCGCCGGCGCGGAGTCAAACGACTGTTTCTCTTTTTCGGAAGATATCTTTCGTAGACTCCTTAGCAAGCTACCGTCATTCTCGCGAAACATCTTACATGAGAAGTTTAGCGCCGGAAATTCGTTCGCAGAGCGGATTTTTCGCCCAATTATATCTAAAAAGTGTCGCTTTTCTCGCGTATATGCCTGATAAACCGTACCAGATACCAAATCGGCCAGCTGCAGATTGTTTACCGCGCAAGAATCTTCTTGCATAATTTCAATATCGTTACTACTTCTAGCATAGTTAACAAAGGCATCGATTAAAAGATAGTCCTTCAACGAGTTCATCGACTGCACCTTGGTCGTGCGTGCATCAAAAATAATCCGCATCTTTTCGTTGTAGCTTGCAAAGATCTCATCCACGAGCAGTTTAGCAAAATAGTTATAGACCAGGTTTGTCGGGTAGTTGTTCTGCAGAAGACTAACCTGAGATTTCTCCGCAATAAGATAGAAAAATTCCAAATCCTTGATCAACATGAGTTTATTCAGAACCGCTTGGCGTTCTATAAAACTCATCTGGCTGGATTTAAGCTCCTTCACCTCCGTTCGCTTGCGCATCTTTCGCACCAAACGCGTACCTCTTTTAGCTGACGAATCGCACAAAAAGACCACGGCCGCCATCGCGAAAAAATAGCTACCGCGAACCCCTAGATCTCCAGACTCGTCAATATAGATATGAAGCATGGCTTTATTTTTGAACATCTAAGCAAAGCTGCAAAGCATAAGTGCAATTATTATGCAAAGATACGTTTTTGCATACCATTCATTAATAATTTGACAAAAAATAAAAGCCCCCACCGAGCTTATATTGGAGAAAGATTGTTTAACTATTCACATTCCGCGAATCTCTCAAATTCCGCCGAATGCTTATACTTATATAATACCGCATACGTTTTTTGCGTCAACGTTGTTTTAATGCCGTTTTATGTTTTAATAATATGTTATTTTAACAGGGGTCAGAACCACGTTTACTATTTACTTTTGTCATAATTATTTTATTATATATTTTCTCCTGCTTGGCAGATTTTGGCTTTTTCGATACAATAAGCCAAAAGGAGGTAAGGCAAAAATGAAGAAGGCTTTTTCTTGGAGCTCTATCAAAGATTCTTTTTCGCTTGCCCTCGATCGCATTAAACTCGGTAGTATTGGTATTAGTTATCTTTTAACTTTTAAGAAATACCTTTTATTGTTCGTTCTTGCTTGGGCTTTTTTCTTGTATTTTCTCACCTTTTTTAAAGATGGTAGCGGCAACCTAGCCCTACTTTTCTCAGGTATATCCAGCGACCAAAAGCTTAGCTTGCTTTGGCGTGCCATGCTGTCTTGTTTTGGTAATTTTACTAGCCTCTACGGACTCAGTTTAGTTTTACTATCCCTCTTGCAGGGTCTAGCTATCTCCCTGATGGTTTATACCTGGAGGCATAAATACAAAGACCAGACCCTTTCAAGCGCCAGCACTAGCACCGTAGCCTCCGCACTCGGTTTTGTAGCGTTAGGTTGTCCAAGTTGCGGCATTTCGCTTTTAACCCCTATCCTCAGCGCTTTAGCCGGAGCTAGCGCCAGTATTTTGGCGGAGCGCGTCGGGGTACTTTTGACGATTGTCGCCTTCGGGCTGCTCTTCTATTCGGTTTTTCATCTCGGTTATCTCGTTTTTGTAATAGTAAGTGCTAGAAAATATAAGGAGAAACATGCACCAAAGAATCATTAGTATCACAATTATTATCGCGGTCGTTGGTCTCATATTTGGGCTTTTCGTTTACAACGCCATCAACGGCTCAAGCTTTGAAGGCTCCGCCTGGAACGAGCAGATGACTCTTGGCGATAAAACTACCGCAAAGCACCATTACATCATGTACACCGATATCTTCTGCCCATATTGTGACAAGTTCTCAGACGCAGTCGCCGCACATAAAGACGAGTTCATGTCGGACTATATCGAGGGCAAGAAGATTTACTTCGAGATTCGCGTCACGGATATGAACTATTTATCCGGACACTCAAACAATAGTAAGCCAGCCGGAGAAGGCGTTTATTGTGCCGCCAAGCAAGAAAAATTCTGGGATTATTATTATGCTTTGCTCGGTCAGATTTACAAAGATTACCATTCAAAGGGTATTGGTATTGATAAAAACTCTGAAAGAATCCCAGATTTGAAGATGGACTATTTCTATGACGTCGCCAAAGACACCGATCTAGATTACGACCAATTTGTAAGTTGTATGGAGAACCACGAGACCGAGGAAGAGCTAGACAAGAACACTCAGCGCGCGAGCAATATCGTGGGCGGCGGCGTACCGTACTTTACCTTTGATAAGTTTGTTACCTCTGGCTTCGCTGGCAATTTCGATGCCGACAACGATTACGAGCAAGTCAAGCTCATGATGGAAGCGGGACTTTAAATCAGAACAAAAAAATACACTCCCTTTATTGCGGGGGTGTATTTTTATAGGCTAGACTAGCTTTTTAAGTACCTTTTCAGCATCGCTTGGCAAGAAGATAACAGTCTTCTGGCTTGGCTCAGAAGAAATCTTTTCGAGCGTTTGAAGAGTACGAATCTGGATACCACCAGGAGTCTTCGCGAGAAGATTTGCAGCCTCAGAAACAGCCTGAGCAGAAGCCTTTTCACCGTCAGCCACGATAATCGCCGCGCGGCGTTCGCGTTCAGCCTCAGCCTGCTTCGCCATGGCGCGCTTCATGTCGCCAGGAAGTTCGATATTCTGGAGCTTCACATTTTCGATGTCGATACCCCATTTATCGGTTTCTTTGTCGACGATTTCCTTAATTTTAGCGGAAATTTCGTCACGCTTGCTCAAGAGTTCGTCAAGCTCGAAGTTACCCGTAATATCACGGAGAGCCGCCTGAGCAAAGTTGGTTGTAGCATAGATATAGTTCGTAGTTTCGAGTAAGGCCTTAGCTGGATCCAAGACACGGAAATAAACGATTGCATCAACACCCACCGTGACATTATCACGTGTTATGACTTCCTGTTTCGGCACGTCGATTGGGGTCGAGCGCACATCGACACGAGACAAAGTGTCGATATATGGCACGATCACATGAAGACCTGGCCCGAGCGTATGGCGGTACTTGCCGAGGCGAAAAACAATACCACGCTCATACTGACGCACGGTACGAAGGCCTGGCAAAATCACAAATAATAAGATTAATAGTAAAAATACTAAGAATGGTCCTGCAAAACTCATATCCTTTTCCTTTGTTAACTGGATATATTTTAGCACATTTTTTACCTATCACTACAAGCGTAAGCTTTTTAAAACAAAAAACACCCCCGGCCTTTCGGCCGAGGGCAAGAGGGGAAATACGGGACGTTGCTAGAGAAGTACGCGACGAAGGATAATCAGTCGAACATCGAGAGATCGCCGAAGTCGAGCTCTGAGCTCTCCTTCTGAGCGGGCTCATCGTCAGACTTAGGTGTCTCATAGAAGACAACCTCATCCTCGTTGGACTCGTCGTCTGCATTAAAGAGGCTGATCAACTCATCGTCTAAGCCTTGCTGATAATCAGCTCTGAAAATTGTTCTACCGCCACGAATCTCATAGTGGCAGGCAACACCTCTCGCATCACAGACCTCCTTCATTGAAAGGGCCTTATCCGCGGGTGCCATAACAACAATCAGATAGATATTACCTGGCCTAACGAACATGAGAGCATCCTCGTCATCATGAGAGACGATATCGTCGAACGTCACATCATAGTAGCAACGCACTTTGCCTTTGCTCGCACCCTTAATGCGATCCGAAAGCCAGTCATATTCGAGTCCCAGATCGAATCCGGCAAGGATCGAAATGCAGTTAGTAATGTACTTATCGGTCATTATATATGACCTCCTTATGATAATAAATTTTAGCGCCAGTTACGGATTGGTCACTAATGAATAGAGTATATCACAATTATGATAAATTGTCAATAATATTTCTTAGTATAATTATGCTAGAATAGATTTATGATAGAAACGACGCTAATATATCTCAGAAAAGACAACAAAATCCTGCTCGGCAAAAAACTACGTGGCTTCGGCATGGGCAAGATTGTTGGCGTCGGTGGCAAATTCGAAGAAGGCGAAAATGCCGAAGAATGCGCCATGCGCGAGACTTTTGAGGAAACTGGAGTCAAGATTACTGAGTTTGAAGAAGTCGCCCAGGTCATTTACGACAACCTACACTACAAGAATCATATCGTGCGCGAGCTCATGCATGTCTTTTTCGCCACTGCTTGGGAGGGCGAACCACAGGATAGTGACGAGCTAGATCTCGAGTGGTACGCCCTACGCGACATTCCTTACGAAAAAATGTGGTCTGACGCCAAAGAATTTCTTCCAGACCTGCTACACGGCAAGAAGCTCGAGGTTCACTTCGATTATAATGAGCACAACACCTTTGATGATTATTGGGTTTACCCCTACTCTGACCGCATCCTAGCAACACCGAAAGATAGTGATTTTGACCTCGGCGAAGATAAAGACCTAAACAACGCCCCGACCAGGTTCGGCGCACGCGTCGTATTAATAAATGATAAAAAGCAAATATGCCTCACTCACGCACTCAATAAAGGTTACTACAAATTGCCAGGTGGCGGTCGCGAAAAATGCGAACTCGCCCTCGAAAACGTCATCCGCGAAACCCGCGAAGAGGCCGGTTACGAGATTCGTGATATTGTATCGCTTGGTCGCGTAATTGAATATCGTAGCGCTATGCAACTCAAGCACGAAAGCGCTGGCTTCCTCGCCTATACCGAAAGATTTGTCGGTACCAAACTCGAAAAAGACGAGATTGAAGACGGTACTGTTACCGAATGGTACGATTCGATCGACGACGCCATCGCTGCGGTCGAGAGCATGACGCCAGAGAACTGCGCCGAAAGCGTGGCTTATCGCTTGCATTTCTGGAAAGTACGAGAGATTGCTTTCTTGCGCGCCGCGAAACAATATCTAGAACATAAGATGGAGACAGTAGCCCCTCAAAACGAAGCTACTGACGAAGATTTTGGAACCGAGTACGAAGAATAGTCGCATCCCGCTCGCCGAGCGCATGCGCCCACAAAAACTAAGCGACGTCATTGGTCAGACCGATATTATTGGCGACGGCAAGATTTTGACGGAAATTGTCAAGAAAAAAGAGCCGGTGAACCTGATTTTTTGGGGTCCACCCGGCACCGGTAAAACCACGATGGCACGCATCATTGCGCACGAGTTTAATGCGGATTTTATCGAGATTTCCGCTGTCACGAGCGGCAAGAAAGATGTCGAGGCAGTCGTAGAACGCGCCAAGCAGAACTGGAACCTACAAGTACGCACCGTCCTTTTCGTGGATGAAATTCACCGCTTTAACAAGGCCCAGCAGGACGCCTTTTTGCCACACGTCGAAAGTGGTCTTATTACCTTAATCGGCGCTACAACCGAAAACCCAAGCTTTGAGGTGATTTCCCCACTCCTTTCGCGCAGTCGCGTCGTAATCGTAAAACACCTCAGTAAGGACGATATTAAAGAAGTAATACGCCGCGCCGTTAAGGAAGAAAAGGCCACCAAACGCGTATCTAACGAAGCAATTGATTATCTTGCCGAACTTTCTGGCGGAGATGCCCGCTCTGCTTTGGGCGATTTAGAACTAGCCCTGTCTCTATCTAAGCACGTTGACGCCGAAGCTGTTAAAGAAGCGGCCGGTCGCAAGGTGCCAGGCTACGACAAAAAAGGCGATGCGCATTATGATAATATTTCCGCCTTTATCAAGAGCATGCGTGGTGGCGATGTTGACGCAACTCTGTATTATCTTGCCAGAATGCTTAATGCTGGCGAAGATCCCAAATTCGTTGCAAGACGCATGGTGGTTTTTGCGAGCGAAGATATAGGTTTAGCTGGTAACGGCGCCTTGGGCTTAGCTTTAAATGCTTTCATGGCGGTCGAAAGAATCGGTATGCCAGAAAGCAAGATTATCTTATCACATGTCGCCTACGCCTTAGCAAAGGCCAAAAAATCCCGCGAGAGCTACGATGCTTTCATGCGTGCCGAACAACTCGCCAACCGCACGATGGATTTACCGGTACCGATTTGGCTACGTAACGCCCCGACTAAACTCATGGCGGATTTAGGTTTTGGCAAGGGTCAGAAATGGGAAGCCGGCTTCCATCTCGACAAGAATTATCTACCCGACGAAATAAAAGACGAAAAAATCTCCTAGAGTAACTAGGAGATTTTCTTAATATTCAATAACTTTGTCGCGGCCCTTAGCGCCAGCTACGATTTTAAGCTGGGTTTTCGGCACGCCAAGCTCCTTGGACAAGAGCTTCGTAAGCTCCGCATTCGCTTCACCGTCATGAGCGCGTGCATGCAAAAAGGCGACATAACTGCCGTCTTCTTGCTTTTCGAGGCGCGAAGCCTGCTTGCAGCCCGGTTTCACTTTGACGCTAATACGAGCCATCTTTGATTATTTGTTACCGTAGATAACCTGATTGGCATGAAGCCAACCCTCGAGCGAACCGCCATCAAGATATTCACCCTTGATAGACATAACACGGATTTTACCGCCCGCCTTAATATGGTCGATAATTGGATCAGTAATAAGGTATTCTTGATCCTGTGGACCAAAATCGTTCTCGTGGCAGTATTTTACGATACGCTGAAGCAGTTCTGGCGACATGATAAACTTCGAAATATTAATCAGGTTGCTTGGCGCCTCTTCTTTCTTTGGCTTTTCGTAAATACCAGAAAGCATACCGTCATCAACTTTCAAAACGCCGTATTTCTCAACATCATCGCGCGGAATTTCGGTTGCAAGCATGGCGGATTCACTTTCGTCTTCAACAATCTCCGTGAGGCGTTGTAAATCTGAGCTGCCGTCAGCATTGTAGCTAAAATCGTCCCCCATCAAGACGGCAACCGGCTCGTCGATACCAAATTCTTCGACAACCTGAGCAACTGGCATAGCATTACCATATTTCTCATCCACGTTCTTCTGACAGAAGAAGTTAATCTTCAAACCTTCACGACTTGTATCGGCAAGCTTCACACGCTCTTCTTTGCCATGCGCTATGAGATAATCGTTGAGCTTTTGATTATTCGTGTAATAATCCTTAATCTGAGAGAACGGTTTTTCGTCCGTAACAATATAGATCTCTTCAATGCCAGCTTTGGCACAATCTTCTACAACATAATCAACAAGTGGACGATTTCCAATTGGAAGCATTGCTTTTTCGATCGTTTTCGTAATTGGCAACCTGCGCGTACCCCAACCAGCGACAGGAATAATTGCTTTTTTGACTTTCATAGTTTTCCTGTTATTTTTACTAATTTTATCACTTACCCCTATTCATAGCAAGAAAGCGGGCGCCTTAGACGAGTGCCCGCATCTGATATTAATTATTGTTTTTCCTCAATCACTGCCGGAAGCCAGTCCGCAGCAGGCTCCTTATTTAATAGCATCGCAATCGTGCTCGGAAGATTCGCTAGACCAAAATCACCTTCGGCGAGCTGGTATTTCTGAGCATTTTCCGTATCGTCCACAAAGATACAAGGCACCAAATTGGTAGTATGCGAAGTCTTTGGCTTACCATCTTCCATGAGCTCCTCGGCATTACCGTGGTCGGCCGTGATAACCGTAACGCCGCCAAGTTTATTAACCGCTTCAATAATACGCTTGAGCGAAATATCGATTGCCTCCATTGCCGTAATTGTTGGCTCTACTTCACCAAAGTGACCAACCATGTCGCCACCCGGATAGTTAACGCGCAAGAAATCATATTTACCACTCTCGATCGCCTCAATCAACTTGTCCGTAATCTCGGCTGAACGCATCCACGGACGCGTATTGTATGGCTCGGTATAAGATTTCACCTCTTCTTCGACTTCGCCTTCTGGCACCTGATGACTGTTACCATTGAAATAATAAGTAATATGACCAAACTTTGCCGTCTCGGAGATTGCATACTGGCGCACACCCTGATCCGCCATCTGGAAGGCGAGCGGTTTTTTAAAGCTCGGCGATTCAACTAAAACATGCTCCGGAACATGCAAATCCTCGTTATAAACCGCCATACCCGCAAAGTAAACATCTGGACGATTACCACGATCAAAATATGGGAAGTCGTCGTAAGTAAAGGCCATCGACATTTCGAGCGCACGGTCAGCGCGAAAATCGATATAAATGCATGCGTCGCCATCTTGAATTTTACCAATTGGCTGACCATTTTCCGCAATCACGAAAGGTGGCATATATTGATCCTGAAGGTCTGGTTTTTCGCTACGATAAGTCTCAACTGCTTCGGTCGCACTTGTAAACTGGCGGCCTTCGCCAAGCACGGAGACTTTCCAGCCCGCTTCAACCATCGACCAGTCTGTTTCATAGCGGTCTGCCGTAATCACCATGCGACCACCACCGCTCGCAATCTTATAATCGGGGTCACCAAGCTCGTGCACGAAGTTTTCGAGACGCTGAATGTATTTTGGTTCACTCGTCGGCGGAACATCACGACCATCTAACAAAATATGCACGCGAATATGCTCAATACCATCTTTTTGCGCTTGCGCCATCATCTTTTCGAGGTGAGCAATATGCGAATGCACATTGCCATCACTAAAGATACCCATAAAATGCAACGTCTTTTCCGTACCAGCGACGCGTGCGACGATATCTTTCCAGGTCTGCGTTTCGTAAGCACCGCCATTCATCGCCTCTTCGACTG
>JAFONX010000035.1 GCA_017418275.1 Candidatus Saccharimonadota bacterium
GAATCCTGCAGGCCCAGCCATTCATGAAATAAAAAAGAATCCGTAAGGATTCGTTTTTTATGGAGTGAATGGCTGGTGAGCGCGTAGCGCGATGTGAGGTTTATCTCATGCCTGCAGGGTTCGAGCCAGGTTCGTCCAATGCCCGGTTTTCGCTTGCGAAAACGACGGCGCATTGTTTATATCCTGCAGGCTAATTGTAAAAAAGAATGCGGCGGCGAGTTTGCGAAAACGACGGCGCATTGTTTATATCCCTTATCCCCAGCCGAGTGGAATCTAAGTCGATTCTTTCCTCAATTCCCTTATGAATGACTACTAAGCTCCCGAGCTTGACGTTTTATAGACAGATTAGTAATAATATTGTATAATATAATACTGCACATTAATATGACTGAAAGGGGGAAATTCTATGGCTAAACTATTAAAACCTACTATCGAACGTAGACTAGAAAAAGCTGATTCCGGCATAGGAACGCGAAAAAGAGCAGCTGAACATATTTGCTACTTCCTCGAAGCGAACCCTAAAACCGCTCGTGATATGCCACTTGAACGAGAACAGTTTTATAGCGCCTGTAAAGACCTGCTTCAGGATAGAGATTCCGAAAGGATTCTACTATACTTGCCGCTACGGTTCTTAGAAGACGCCCCGGCTACGTTTAGAAAAACATACTGCGATGCGTGGTACAGATTGCTCAACATAAGGGATGTGCGCGAAAACTTCCACACTGGTGATTGCTTTGAACTTGACGCAAGACCAAGTGGCGGACTAGAGCGTGTTGTAAAATGCGCTCATCTTACGCCGTGGCTCCTCAAGTTCGGGTACATCACCGCTTGGCAGGTTTCGAGTATTCTCAAGGAAAACAGCGACGACGAAGTTTTACTTCAGAGCTTCAAGGACACATGGGATTACGTTCGTAAGAATAAGATTCTCAGCGGTGCGGACCTATATGCACTCACCTCAAAGACCGCTCATTTGCCCGAAAGAAAGAAACCGGAACCGCTCTATGTCTCAAAAAAGCGATTGGAATGGCTTGATGAGCTGAGTAAACCGGCAGAGCTTCTGACACCATCAGCTAAACTTGAGGGGCCGTTTTCGGATAATATACCGACAATTGAAGCCCAGCTTGAAGAAATTGCGGCGCGACTAAACCCGTCAGAAATTGTTCTCGTAGGCGGTTCTCAGCTCAAAGGATACGGGACCACAAATTCCGACCTCGACGTATGGAACCTCGAACAGCTCGAAATAAGTGATGCTTTTAAGCCTGGAAGTCCCCACGCCACACATGTCTACTTCAATACGATATGGCTTGGCGGACGATCTGTAGCAGACGAGTTAGAGCATATTGCTGATCGCATAACGGACATTTATGCCGACTCAGTAATGTATGCTACGCGATCGGAAATCAGGCGCCAAGCAATTGAACGTTTGGAAAGCGATTTACTCCAGTATAGGTTACTGCATAAAGGATTCTCCAGATTTACCGGCGTAGATGAATTCCATCTTCCACCTGAAATGGATGGCGATTGCCCATTCTACTGCGACGAGTATCGTAGAATTGCGACTATGCTCTACGCGAAATATGTTTGGCTATAAGAAAAGGCCCCTCGATGAGGGGCCTAATTTTGTAGGCGTTGGTTTTTGGTTTCTTACAGAATGCGCTTGCCGGTCAGACCAGTCATGCCGGTGGCGTCGCCGCCGCCCAGCTCAGCCCAGTTGATCTGGGTTCCCAGCTGCCACAGAGCCACGAAGTAGTTGACTTCCACATCGGAAGTAACCGTGTCGTGCTTGACGAAAGCCAGGACGTACTTGACCAGATTCTGCTCCAGACGGATGTAGTTGCTGGACACGCTGGCGCCGATCTTCTTGAGCATCATCTCGCGGTTCTTCACGCCGACCATAGACGGCAGACGCGGATCCTCGAGTGTATTGCGGATGATGTTAGCGTCATAAGCCATAGCGGCCGCGACCTGAACACCAGTACCACGGAAAACGCGGTTGATGGAATCGACCAGTGTGTCGCCGGCGTCATGCAGCTGAGCGGTGTCGGGCGGAGTAATCATACTCATACCAGCAACTCCGCCACTGAAACCACCGCCGATGGCCGCGATCAGCATAGAGGGATCGGAGAAACTTGCACGCCAGGTCTGATACCAGCCGTCCAGTGTACGGTAGCTTTCGGCGATAGCCGGCCAGAGCGTATCACGGATGCGGCCCAGGAACTCCTTGCGGCGGGCGTCCGTGATGAACGTGCCGTCCAGACCGTCGATAGCGGCGAAGATGTCGCCGTAGGTGCGACGGGTCAAAGACTTACGCAGAGCGTAGAAAATCGGATCGACCTGCTCCTCGGTTTCGTCGGCATACTTCTCCATAGCCTTGGAGAGTGCATCGGGAACGTTGTAGAGGCCAGCGCGATCGGCCAGAGCCGCATGAATGGCGGCGATGTAGGACGACTCGTCCACCTTCAGGATACCACCGGTCTTCAGGGCGTTCAGCCAGGACTCGTCGGTCGGGATCGAGGGCAACAGAGCTTCAAACTGGCTCTGGATGGCGCGCGTTTCCGCGGCAGCAACAGCCGGAGCGGCGGGCTTGCTGGTATTCTTCAACTCAGCGACGAGCTTGCGCGCTTTCGCGAGCTTCATGCCAGCGCCGGTCAGATCGGCCACCTCGAGGGAAGCCAGATCGTCGAGTTCCTCGACGCCGAGTTCGGAAATGACCTTGTCGATGGTCGCCTCGTCGGCGCCGTATTCGGCGAGCTTGGTGCGAACATCGTCCGCGACGACAGGGGTCTTGGCGGCCTCAGTCTCAGCAGTAGCAACAGCATTCTTAATCTCTTCACTCATGGGTATATCCTCCTTTAAATTTTATTCGAACTGATTTTATCCAGCTCGGTTGGCCCAATTGAGAGTAGTTCCAGCGGAACGTTTATAAACTCATCGAGAGTATTCCCGACAAATTCGAAAAGTTCTCGCTTCGAGATGGGTTTCTTAATGGAATATTCAATTGTAGTAGGCTCAGCCCTTTTTAGGAACTTAGCATAGGGTTCACCATCCGTCGGTGCGTTTTTATAGCTAACGCAGAGAGGCCAGATTCGTCCGGAAGCTAAGACTTGGTCAAACCAAGTAAGGCAAAGCCCGTCAAACTTCGTTTCGCTACTCGTGTCGAGAGCATAGCGCAAAAGATTTAAATCAAGTGCTCCGGCTCGGACTATGCCTTGCCAGCGATTCTCGTCTTTATGGCTACCGGGAAGCATTTGCGTCGTGAACTCCGGATCGTAAGTCGGCATGGGGCCGGCTCCGTGGCGGATTTCATAGGCGCGATGAACGGCATAGTTGATTATCTCGCCGTTATACCCGGCGCTTCTCAACATTTCCGTAGTGAACTTCGGGAGAGTCCTAATTGCGCTGACGTGGGGTTTTAATCCAGTTTCAGCATCAGTCAAAACTCCGTGTGAACATTCGACTAAGCCAAAGCCATCGCCTTTTACCACTTCGCTAATACTCATAAATCGGAGCTTCTTGCCTATGTTCTCAAAAAGATCAAGAGTATAAGGCAAGAAGCCATCATCATGAAGCAAGCTAAGGTTTTCGGCGATTAACTCAGCGTCGCCAGGTAAGCCATCGTCTGTGGAGATTCTGACATACCTTTCTCTGTAGCAATCGAGTTGCCTTTGGAGTTTCTTGCGGACAATCTCGCGATTCTGAAGCTCAGAGGCCCGAATCGTTGCTTCTTCGCCTAAAGCATTATACATACGATAGGCTTGTCCGACACCAGTTCCAATCGTGCCACGCGGGTTCTCTCCAAGCAGAAGCTCCTCAAGTTGAGAAGAAATCCGATGAAAAGGCGTGGCGCAAATACAGGACGGGTCGACGCTTAAAAGCGTGAATGGGTCATAGATTCCGAGTCGCTTTAAGGCTTCCGATTCGTTGCCGAGCCCAACTGGCGAAATTACCATTTGCTCGGAAAGAAAAGTTGGTACACCCTCAAGCGTTCCGCAACCCCATTGTGAGAAATTGAAGCTTTCTCCGTTGGAGGTGCGCACGCCATGAGAACCTTGTGCGCCTCCGCGCTTGATGACGATCGAAGCGTCAATTTTGCGCGAGAGCGCATGAACTATGCCACCCTTTCCTCCGTCACCCGGACCGAGGTCAGTAACGACGTAAATCCGCTCAAACATAACACACCTCCTAGAGTCTGTAAAAACCAAATTGTTAACAGATCTTGATTACAGGTACTCGATGTGATCCGGAGTCTCCGCGGGTTCTTCTTCGGGAGATTCGCCCGGCTGAATGGGCCAGGTATCGCCCTTCTTAGCGAAGATATCCCCGGCCTTGGGAACCGGATGGGGTAACGCATGACGAAGCTTCGCCTGCGCGCCGATGTCGATGTTGGAAAGCTGAGCGATCAGCTCAGAACTTGCATGGGCGCCACCCAGATGTTGCTTGAGTTCAGTAACGTCCATCGTTCCCTCAGTCAAACCAATGATGGCAGAAATAACTGCCGGCAGCTGCCGAGTAGAGTCGATTTCGATTACCGACTTTTCGCCGCAGAGGTCACGCCAAAAGTTGGCGGGGCCATAGGCCCTAACCACCAGAATGAACTGGTGCGTTTTGCCCTTGAGGTCCTCGATCATCTTCTTCATCGTGGGAACTCTGGTCATATTCTTCAGCTCGTTGTCGAAGACTTCTTTGCCGAAAATACGCTTGATATCCTCACGATTAAGACGATTGTGGCAGGTGGCGTCGGTAACGATGAAGTGATGGCCCTTAAGGCCAATGCGGTTGGTGTAAGTGTCGGTCAGATAGGCGCGAGCGAACATAGCATACTGCGGGTCTTCCGGAGAATCTCCGCCGGCACGCTGAGGTGCCATTTCCTTGAGGTAGTTCACGATCTTGGGCGCTTCCATCTCGAACTGCGGACGACACATGACGAAATCGTCACAAACATCGCCGAAGATACCGAGGCAAAGCTGCGGATCGTAACCCGGCAGAACTTTCGCCACTGCCTCATAGAGGTCGGGCAAAACTGCCATTTCCGTGTCGACTTCACCGCCCATAGAGCCGGTGGTGTCGCAACTGACCTCGATGTCCATCGGACAGCCGAGAGTAGCGATCCACTTCTTCTGATGGGGATTCAGCCGGATCTTGGAGTAGCGCAGAGGGTTCACGCCCGGATCGACGATCTCGCTGAGATGGCCAGTATCGCGAGCGCGCTGTTCTGCCTTCTTGGTCACACCACTGTCGTGCGTTACGCCGTAATCACGGCGTGCGGTGCGGTAGCTCTCTACCGAAAAAGTTTGATGTCCCATTTTCAATCCTCCTTAATAGTTTTCCAGATAATGGTGCCACGATTTCGATAAGTAAAAGGATGGTACTGAATTCCCCAAAGCCTCTCGACGAGTCTATAAAGGTCTCCATGTGCCTCCTCAAACGAATTGCGACCATATTCCGAGAAGTCCTTGAGTAGTTTAAGATATTCCTGCTCAGCGGGGGCATCTCCAACAACAACCCAGTTGAGAATAAACTTAGCGGTAGCTTTGACAAAGTCAGTAGCCACCACATCAGCCACATCTCCAGAGAAGTTGTAATATATCAATCGGTGCCTTTCCGGCCCAATGAGATAATCATCGGGCGAGAAGATTGGATACCTGGCGATAGGGTTGTCTCCGTCAGCCGCTAACAGTTCGAAAAAGCCGTAGAACTTGAAGAAACGCCCCAGAATCCAGATACTGGTACGGGTGTCGATTTCGACTTCAGCGTGCAGCTTCGTCAGAGGAATCAGCTTGCTGAGGTCGACATCAGGTGTCGCGAAGACATTGATACGGCGATCTCCTTGAGTAGATTCCATGAACGAGGACAGCAGGTTTGCGAACAGCCAATCGTAGTGGGAGTTACTTCCACCCTGGTCTGCTTCAAACTTTGCCACCTGTTCTTCGAAAGAGCGCAGAATATTGAATTTGCCGGCCTCCCTTGCCAGGATGTCGCCATCTTCAAATGTCTTCGCTACCTTCAAGATTACCGGTTGCTCGTTATCCATCGTGCCAAGGTAGATACGGAACTTAGGGGCCTCGCCAATACGATCCCCAACTTCGATATTCCTGACTCTCAATCTAATCACTTCCTTTCTCAAAAGTAGAATCAAGACATAAAATAACTATATCCCGTAGACTCGGGATACCACTATTGTTATAGCATATTTAGACCGAAATGCAAACCATCTACCCTCTTATCAACTCTAATTAGCTTTATAGATGGTTAAAGCCTGCTTAATTTGCCCCAGCCATTCATAAAAAAAGAATCCGCAAGGATTCGTTTTTTATGGAGTGAATGGCTGGTGAGCGCGTAGCGCGATGTGAGATTTATCTCACGTCTGCAGGGCTCGAGCCAGGTTCGTCTAATGCCCGGTTTTCGCTTGCGAAAACGACGGCGCATTGTTTATATCCTGCAGGCTATTTTGTTGTTGGGATTATTGGTTTGTCGTGTGTGCAGCTAAATTCAACTTCATGATGCGATGTTATAATTAAATTAAATGATTTTTAATGCTTTTTGGATCTTATTCTATGGGTGAATTTTTACGTAGTAATCCTGAATCGTTTGATGATGTGCAAGAAAATAACTCGAATGTTGTAGAGCCGACTTTTGATGACTCGTTTATTTTTGTCGGCGAACAGAATGATAGCATTGAGAATAACGACGACTATGACGACGAGGGTGGTTATAGTGACGAGTATGGTCATGACGATGAATACGATGATGGCTATTATGACGATGAAGAATATGACTACGAAAGTGATGATGGTTATTATAGCGAGTATGAGGAGCAGCATTATGGTGAGGAGCGCTACGCTTTTAATGAAGAAAAGTTGACACTTCAAGAAATTGCTTTGCCAGATGAAATCTTAAAGCGCTACTCTTTTTTAGGCGAATTGCCGCATGGCATAGCAGTTATGGGCGGCGTGACTCGTAGTATAGCGAGAGAGATTATAGCCGGCATACGTGAGCCGATTCGCGATATTGATCTTGTGAATATTGTTAATAAAGAAGGTAATAGCGAGGTTGCTCCAGAGACCTTAGACGTGCTTTCGCGTAAATATATGCCCGATGATTATTCTTTTGGTCATGGCATAGGAAATGATACTTTAGAAAATTATTTCAAGACTCGCGATTTTACGATTAATCAGTGCCTGATTCAGAACGGCAAGCTGATTGTGAGCGATTTTGCTTACAATGATTTTCGGGAGAATATTATTCGCCCTACGTATTACGAGCATTCTCATGACGGTGATGATGTAAGTAGTCGTCTGTTTTTGAAGGCTCTCATGATGAGAAGCGTGTTGTCGCAGATTTCTGACTCCGTTCCGCTTATCGAGGATATGGAGCCACCGTCTGATATTAGGCCTTTCGATATAGCCCTATTCTTGAATAAGGCCATGAGTCGTGGCGCCGAAACGGCTCGCGCTTTTACAGGCGATCTTGCGGATTGGGATGTTATTTCTGGAGAGTATGTTGGGCGCCCAATCGCGCTTGCTAAAGATTTAATGAGAGACGTTTATGCGTTCAAATTTCGTCCATCCACTGATGAGCGTTTTAGGGATGTCCAGGAATGTGCAGATATGGATGGATTCTTTGTTCCTCCAGTGATGCTGGATTACCACGCGTCTGACCCGTCAATCCGACACGCAATTGCTGAATATGAAGACGGTTTGGGTAGTGATCTTAACGCGGGAGAAGAACGGTATTCTGGTAGATATACTCAGACTGATTACGACGACATCAATCGATCCGTTTATGATGAATAGTTCATTTGCTCTTAGTAGTTTTCATGGCATAATATAAGATATGGAAACTCATAAGATGAATTTGCAATCTAAGTATTTTGATTTTATAAAAAATGGCACGAAACGTATTGAGCTTCGTTTGTATGACGAAAAACGTCGTCGAATTCAACTTGGGGATACGGTTGAGTTTTCGAAGTCTGAAAACGAAAAACTAAAAGTCGAAGTTGTAGGTCTTTTACGCTACAAATCTTTTAAAGATTTGTTTGAAGATTTCGATATTTCGATTTTAGCCGACGCTTCAATGACTAAAGAAGAATTGCTGGGTGTACTAAACGAATTCTATACGCTTGAAATGCAAGCGGAATATGGCGTTTTGGGCATTCGCTTAAGATTACTTTAGGCTAGAATGGCACATAATCTATTGAATTGAGTGACTATTTGATTTGTATTAATAAGCCGATAGATAAAGATGTGGTATTTAGGAGTAGTGAAAGTAAAGAAGGTTTTATTTTTGCTTTTTTGCTGAGGTAATTCTTGTAAATCGCTGTCTCGATAATTATTACCGAGATTTCAAGAATCCCCAAGAGAAAATAATAGTTGGCGCCAAAGAAATATGCATTTAATAACAAGATGATATTTAGTGTAGGGTTTGTAATGATTTGGGCTAAGATAACTACTTTTCGATCTTTTTGATTTTTGAGGAAAATAAAAGATAAGCCCCACTCGATTAGGATCGTGAGGCTTAATGAAAGAATAATACTAATTAGGCTTTTTGCTATCATTTTTCTTTCCAGCTTTTAGTGCTAGGAGAGCAAAGACTACAATTACGATAACTGAGACCGCCATGGCTGCGACCGCGATATTGATTGCTGCGTAGTCGGGTTCAACTGCCGGCGTCGGAGTCGGTGTTCTTGGTGTGCTTGGTGCAATGATTTGTGGTGATACTGGCACATCTGCGAAAATATTAAGCATGTTTTTTATCCTTTCTTGTTATTTTAAGTATAATCAATAAACACAAAAATGACGCAATTATTAAAATGATTGAGTTTGTTAGGTTATTATCAATTCTTACAAAATTTATTGGTACAGAGCCGAGAGCTAGGCCAGTGGTTGTAATGCCAAAGGCGAAGCCCGGGTTTTCGGGAAAAGCTGATACGAGAATAGCCAACGTGATAGCCATGGTCATACTAAAGAACATTACGCCAGCGAGTGAAATGTACATATTTTGGTCGCCAAAAATGAGAAATGGAATAGCGGCGAGCATGCTAATGTAGGCGGTTTTGCGGATGCCAATTTTATCTACAAACAATCCGCCGAGGGCTTTGCCGACGCCCATGAAGACGAAAAGCATAATGGTTTGGATTGTGCTCTTGTTCCATGCGGTCGGAATGCCATAGCCGACATAACCGCGAATTGCGACGACGAGTCCCGCAAGTAAAGCGATAACCCAGAGAGCGAGCTTTATGTTAGCGTGGTCAAAATCCTTACAAGGATTTTTGGTTTTGTCGCTTTGTGTGCGATATTTTTCGGCGAATAAAATTACTGGAATAGTGGTCACGCCGAGGAGGACGAGTGTCCACGGTTGTGCTAGTCCTACGAGGAGCTTGCCGGTGATTACGCCAAACGATCCGCCCGCGACAAATAGCGCGGCTGGAAAAATTTTGCCTTTACTACTACGTAGGGTGACCTCTGCGCCGTTAACGTGCACGCAGGCATTACCAAGGGCAATTATGACCGTGAGCGCGATGGTAGATAGAGGAATATTGAAACTCATAACCCCAAGGCCTAGCAAAAGCAGGGCCATGCCAATTAAACCGAATGGGATTTTCGCAAAGCGATCGCTAATCACGCCGATTAATAGTTGTGGTACAAAAGCGAGAATATCGTAAATGAAGGGTGCGAGCCAAAGAATCAGACTATCGCCGACGATGGCAGTAAGAAAGTAGAAACACAAAACTTCCACGACGAAATGTACGTAGAAATACAAAACGCCTGGCAGTGCGGAGCTTGTATTGGTTTTGCTCATGTTTCTATTTTAACATAAGCTATTTTTGGATGATTTCTCCGTCTTCGAGGATTTGGATATTTGGGCTCCAGGATTCGACTTGTTGCACAAGTGTTTCCCTTTCTTCGCCATCGATAAAATCCGTATATTGGTTTACTTGGTGACCGACTTTGAAGTAGTATTTCAATTCGTTGTTTGGCGTAAGGATAAATTCGAACATCGCCGTTGGCTCGTCGCAGTCGTTGAAAATAAAGTCGCCTAAATTGTAAATAATAGGTTTGTTATTATAGAAATCAATGCCTTGTAGTGTATGCGCGTGACCGCCGACAATAATATCTGCGCCGGCATCGATATATTCTTTGGCGGTATCAATTTGAACTTGTTCAAGAATGTGCGATGATTCTGTTCCCCAATGTACAATTGCGACAACGATATCGCTATTAGCTTTTGCGGTTTTGATAGCGTCTACAAATTCAGTCGTATCGTAGCATAGCAAAATACCGCCCTCGTCAGTAGTGGCGCCTGGAGTATCGATGCCCCATTTTTCAGCGCGCGAGGCATTTACAAAAGCAATGGTTTGGCCGCTTGGAGCTTTGTAATAATAGGCTTGCTTGGCTTCTGCTAAATTTCGCCCTGCGCCAATATGAGGCAGTCCTTTTTTGTCGAAAGCATCGAGCATGTCATAAAAGGCTTCGCGACCAAAGTCGTAAACGTGGTTATTGGCAAGAGTTACGAGGTCTACGCCTAAGTCATCGTAGATTGCGAGGCGGCTTGGTGCGGCGCGAAAAGTATAGGCCTTGCCTGGAATAGGCGTACCGCGTTCACTGACGGTAAATTCACTGTTGGCTACCATGAGGTCGCTACTGCGCATTTCTTCAAGAATACGTTCTGAAAGAATGCCGTTGACGCCCTGTCCGCGCGTGTCGTACGCAGGCATGATTGACCAGTTGTCTGCGAGCGAAATGTCGCCCACGATACTGACTTTAGTATTTGGCAAGATATCTGGCTCTGTGTTTGGAGTGCTTTCGCTGATCGATTCGGTGATCTTTGGTCGAAGCAACATAAAAACGAAAAAGAATAAAGCTGTACAGCCAAGCAACAAAAGCGGAATAAGGATAGTCTTTTTTATTTTCTTTGTCATCTAGATTTATTATATCAAGCGATATTGTATAATTGATTTAATATGGCGGACGAGATTAAAAAGAGCGATTTAGAAGGCGCCGAGGAAGAGGCCGAGAAAGTGCTTTCTTCTGAAGTAGATGAAGGCGGCGACGAAGAAGAGCTTCACGCTTGCGGCGAATAAGAACGCATAAAAATATCCCGGGTTTTTAGGCTTGGGATATTTTTTGATGGCTATTTTTTGAATTTAAGAGCAATAAAGCTCGCGATGTCTGCTGTCGAGAAGACAGTCAGCGTAACGCCCATAATAATGACAAAGGAGTCTGGAATGAGAATTTTGCCAAAGATGCAGGCGAGACCGGCGAGAAGTCCAATGAGGGTCAGGATAAGCGAAGCTTTATAGTGACGGTTGACGGCCTTGGTAGCAAGAACGTCTTGTAGGTGAAGGAGACTAATAATTGTGATGAAGGCGCCAACTACAAAGGAAATGAATTGTGAAATTAGTTCAGATTGCGTGAAGAAGAATATACCAACGATAGTGAGCGCGATGCCGGAAATAAGGGTCGGCAAGTCGCTATTGCGTTTTTCTTCGATGCGAATGTAAGCAATAAAGCAATAGAGCGCATAAATGATAAAGATGACGCTGATGACTTTGGATATAATGTCGATAATCGTGCCATGCCAGAGTATCATGCAAATACCAAGAACAAGTAACGTGAGGTTGGCTAAGATTGTGACATAGCTTGGGATTTTCTTTTTGCTATGAACCTCGATTTTGATGGTTTTGCCCTCGTTTTTAGCTGTGGTGTCCTTTTTCTTCGTGCTCATGGTAATTCTATTATAACACTACTTTAAATCATGCCCTTTTTCTTGAGCCAGAAGGCAACGAGTACGGAGGCAAGAACCGAGAATATGAGAATAGCGATGGCGGACATATCGCTGATGCCAATTACGCCAAACTGAACGTTCATACCGAGGAAGGATGAAATGATAGTCGGAATTGATAATACAATTGTAGCGCCAGCAAGGAATTTCATAACATTATTGAGATTGTTGGAAACAATAGTGGCGTAAGTTTCAGTGATAGAATTAAGAATGTTTTGGTAAATGCCGGCCATATCGATCGCCTGGCGGTTTTCAATTAAAGCGTCTTCGAGCAGATCGAGATCGCCTTCAAAGAGCGGCAAAACAAGGCCTTTGCTAAGACGCTCTAGCACAAGATCGTTCTCTTTGAGGGACGTACCGAAGTATACAAGGGTTTTTTCGGTGGAAAGCAGGTCGATAAGGTCTTCGTTTTTAGTAGACTGTTGCAGTACTTTTTCTTTATTTTCGATATTATTATAGATATTTTTAAGTACTTTAAGATAACCTTCGGCGGCATTGATGATAATCTGAATTAGAAAGCGAGTTTTCTTGGCTGTATGGAAGTCTTTGACTAGATTTTTCTTAAAATTATTGAGGATTTTGGTGGATTTTGGTGAGATGGTAATAATGTAATGATTGTCTGAAATAATCACGCCTAGCGGATAGGTTATATATTTGCGGTCGTTGTCGATGCTGGCAGGAACGTCAATAACAATAAGCGTGGCATTTTCAGAGCTTTCGATGCGTGGCAGCTCGTCTTCATCGAGCATTTTTAGGATAAGATCGGACTCGATGCCGGTTTCGGCGATCACCTTTTCGACTTCGCTTTGTGCCGGGGAAGATAGGTCAATCCAGCAATCCGGTTGAATCTCGTCAATTTCTTTTGTAGTATTCAGGCTGAGGTCGGTCTTGTAGTACTTAAGCATTCCGATAGTTCCTTCCCTTTAGTTTTTAGTACCTTTATTTATTTTAACGCGGTTTTGATTATTTTTGGGATAATTATGACTTTGCGTTGGATCATGGATTGGCGGTCAGGTTTTGGTCTAGTCTGTAGTTTGTCGTGGAGTCACGGCTGGACTTGCAATAATATCCTATTTCTGTTACAATCTAGTTGGGATGGAACCGCCCCCCTGGTTCTATCCCTTTATGAATTATATGGGGCGTTAGCTCAGCTGATTAGAGCGCCTGCTTTGCAAGCAGGAGGTCATGAGTTTGAATCTCATACGCTCCACCATCATTGAAGATTGGACGGCTCTGGCCGTTTTTTTATTGTTTTGATTCCTGTGAATTGGGCAGACCTTTTTAGAATATAGGCTTTTTACCGTCGATAAAATTTAAAACCGTCAAATTGAGAATCGCAGCGGATAAAACTGCAGCGCTTCTCTATATGTGTAATTTAACTTTTTCAGAGAAAGATAATATTTATGCTGTTTCTGTTAAGCTATTTTTTTGTACATTTTATGCGACTGTCAGTCTACGTATTTAGCTGTCTTTGCAACTACCCGTTGTTGTGTCGTAGCTGTAGCCCGTAGGGCATACTGTTTCGTATGTTATGTCGCCGGACCACGTGCCGCTTAGACATAACATACCAGAGCCGTCGGCGCAGTCGATAAAATCGGTAATTGTGAATGTAGAGCCTTGAATATTTAACATGAACGACTTATTCCATAACTGCGTACAATCAGGATCATTGATTGATGCGGTCATGCATGGAGCTGTCGCGTTCGGGTCCATTCTGACGAATTGAACCCTATTGCCGAGTCCGCTAAACTGAATTGTATTATTTACGTAAGTTCCCGCATACCAGTCAAGCGGTACGCCTGTTCCATAAGAATGGATGTACCATTTTGGATTATCCATGGCGGCTGCAGCATTTGGAATTAGTGTTACTGAATATTTTTTGATTGGCGCCGGCCCTTCTGTCATGACCATTATATCATCATCCCAGCCTGTATGTGTGTATGTGCTGCCATCTATGAAGTTTTTGATATCGGAGGATTTGTTCCATACGGCACTCCAGTCTGGCTGGTTGTTATTGTTTGCGACTGCCGCTGGGTCCATTCTTGCAAAGATAATGTTATTAGATAGGTCTTCGAAATGAATTATTGCGCCCGTTAGCGTGTCACCCGCAACCCAATGCCCACTTTCTCCATCTGCCCATGTCCACGTATACCACATGGCGTTATTGACATTGCCACTACCGGTAAAGAGCGTAACGCTTTTCTTTCTCCAGAATGCCTTTACTGTAATCGACGATGCGAGTCCTGGATTTAGATCTACGAGGCCTGCGTCCGTGAGGTATTCGGTCGCGCTAGCCGATCCGGCCGAACTAACTTCCCAGTGGTCAAAAATCCAATCGCTGCGGGTTGGCTCAATCTGAGATAGGTCGACTTTTTGTCCAGGCGTAAGTGTATTTGGATAGCTAGCGCCGGATTTCTCGGTGCCGCCGTTCATGTCCCAAGTTACTGAATAATCTGTCATTATGGTTTCTAATGTGAGAACTATGTCGGCCATATATTCGTTATCTTCGGCGGTAATGGCGGTCGTAAAAATTGATGATTTGCCAGTAAAAGCTAAGGTTTTGCTGGCGCTAGTTCCGATAGTTTCTGTAGTCGTTATGCCTCTGCCACTGATATCTCTTGCGCCAGAGGCTAAGTCGTAAGCGATACCAATATGCTTAGAGTTGGCTCTAAAAGTATTGAATGAGCTATTAAAAGATTCTAGAGTGTAGCCAGTTGCGGCGCTGGCCTTGATGTTTGTTAGGAGTATTGAAGTAGTGTCTGAATTGTTGGTTATTTGAATATCTGATATGGTTGCGTTATTAGAGTCTTGTTCTAGGAGTGTGAAATCAATCTGGTTTGTTATGGTTATGTCTAAGGAGTCAGCAAACGCGTTTGTTGACAATGCTATTGCCGAGAAGAAGATAGCAGCAATGGCTAGTAGACTGACTTTATATTTAAAATTATTTCTCATTTGAATCCTTTTGGCTTTTCCTAGCCGCACAGGTGGAGGCTATGAAGCCGGCCATACAGATGACTAGTAACGTAACGAATATCTTAATATATCCGTCGTAGGTTATAGGCGAGTTGGCACCTTTATTTGTGTCCGCATCCGTGTCTGCGTCTGGCTCTTCAGTTTCTGTTGCTTCCTGGTAGAGGTAAATTGGAACCGAGCCGCTGTCTGCATATATGTTTACAGACGAAACACAGACGAACAGAACGAGCAGAATTCCGCATCTGATAAATTGTTTTATTATCTTCTTCATTATTTATTGATCCTTATATTGCTCATGGTCCCCTCTGCCAGTCAGCATGTTAATTTATAGCTGCTGGCGGAGGGCGTGTTTTGGTTTTTGTTGTTTTTCCATAAACCAAACACAAATTTTATCTTAGTGCCACAAATCTCTTAGATGCGCTACGTGCCAATTATTGTGAGATTGTAACTACGAGGTTTGAGATTTGGACGCTACTGACTGACGTGCTGGATAACGTTACTTTGCCAGCGAAGCCATACTGAACAGTTCCACCATTCGCTGCAATGGTATCGTTATCCGGACGATAACCGCCGAAAAGGTCTTGGACTGGAGAAACTTGCGTGTTATTTTTTTCGTTTATGGCTAATGCGTATTTTTTCGAATTGATCTTAAATCCCGTGAAGTCTGTTCCATATGAGACTAGATCATATTCGCCATTAGACAGCTTCTGTACACTGATTTCGCTTACTGCGATCGCTGCCGAATGAAGATTATTTGTTATTTTAAGACTTGTCACGGTAGCCTCGTTTGTGTCTGCGGTTCCTTTATGGCTGATGTGCATTTTGGCGTCATCGTTTTCAACGACTCCAACAGTGAAATCAATTGGCGTTGCCATGGATTCAAGAAAAATTGGGACACTCGCTGGATTAGTAGTATCAGCAAAGCATGTGCCAGCCATTGATGCGAGAGCGATGCCGCTAGTTGCGACTGCTGCTGCGATATATTTTGCGTTGGTGTATTTCATATTCTTCCTTCTTCGTTGTTGGCTAAGGTGTGACTTATTTTACAATAAGCGTAATTTTAATATTTGCTCTTGCGAGCGGCTCTTTTTCTGATGAATAGGAATAACATTCAGCGATAGTATGATATGTGCCGGCAGGTACTTCCTTCAGAAGGGTGTCTGCCGTGACTTTTTTCCCGAATGGAACTAGTTCACTGTCGTAGATGTAATCGGTGTCATTGTCAGGATCTAGCTTAATCTTTACTCTTAGGTATTTGCCTTCGTTGATGTTCTCGAAGTCGAGATTTTGAATTGTATTCTGAACAACAGTTAGGGTTGTATTCATCCTATATCTGGTACTAGATGGATCGTCATGTACCTCGGTCGTACTTGCCTCTTCGATATAGCGGTTATCTAATAGCTGCTCTTCTTTTGGTCGCGTTATAAAGTAGGCACCGCCCGCGACTCCTAAGATTACGATTACAACCAAGATTAGATATAGTGGATTGAGGGCTACAGCTGCTACGAAGCGATCGTCTCCGACCGGTATGTAACCAATAATCTGCGAGAATTGATAGTTGTCTCGAACTTCGAAATAACAGTAAGTATCCTTGCGAACTGGCACTTCTAATACTGCTGTAGTCTTATCTGAACCATGATTACTGTTGACGCGTGCACTGGATATCTGATTGAGCTTGGTTTGCCCAATTATGGTAAGTTGACGGTTCTCTTTTTTTGTAGAATTCCTGTACTCTTTGAATTTCTCAGTTGGGACAATTGTGACGTCTATCTTGCGGGAGCTTGCTTCGCTACCGCTCTGTCCAAGTTTGTCTGTAATCGAGAGGTGCTTCGAGAGTAAAGAACTCTTCTTTGTTTTAATGCTGCCAACATTCGTGTATAGAGATCCAGGATCGTAGGTAATCTTCTTCATCGTCTAATCTTGCTGTTTACTGTTTTATTCTATTCCTATTCATGGTTGTTTTGGATAGTTAAATATCCTTATTGGTATGACAAATTGTATTTGCCGTTGAAGTGTTTTGTATTCTATCCGCTATTTTTCCTTGCCTCCCGTTAGTTAATTAATATTCCTACATCACGCGTGTGCTGCCATAGTCTCTCTTGGCGTTATTGCACAACGAAATGATGTACTAAATAAGAGTCGGCATGGAGCCGAAGTTGCCCGTATGGGGCGCGCGATGGTTTTCGTTTCATTCTGATAGTCTGTAAAAACTAGAGAAACAAAGGATTTAGTACGCGAGAAGATTGAGCTGTAATAAGAACGAAAAAGCACTAATAGTGTTGAATGGAATAGTCTGTTCATAAAATCTAACAACATTTTCGCCTTTCTCAATCTAAAAAATTGTTTCGCCTATGCTTATTTTAGTATGTTTTAGAAATATTATCAAGAAAAGCACGAGCTTTTTTGTGCGTCGAGAGCGTAGTGCTAGATTTTATATTAAGTGTTGTATTAGTATTGCTAGTGTCTTCCCCGCTAATACCTTCGCCAGTATTGTAGCCATATATCATGCAGCAGGCAAAATCTGTCGCGTATGCCACGATTAAGATAGCGCAGATAATGTATCGCAGTTTTTTGCCGATTTTGGCATAGAGATCGTCGAGGATTGGCGCCGCGATGTATGTAAAGCCACATCCGCCCAGACCAAACACGAGTAGGCTTTCGAGGCAAATGTAACCGTTAATATTAAAGGCGAAGCCGGTGTAATCCCAGTAGCGCGTATGCTCGAATGTGTCTAGGAACCAGCCGCCCACAAATTCAATAATGCCACAAAGTAGGAACGAGCTAAGAAATAGTAAGCTTGGTTTTTTGCGGAATTTTTGCAACAGAAACAGAATCGCGACGCCACCTGTGCCATAGATAGGAAGCCATGGGCCATACATGGTACCACGATTTACAAAACGACCTTCATTGATAAGGAAAATGATGACCTCATAAGCCCAACCTACGAAGGCGAAGGTAAAGAAGAATAGAATATAGGTTGTAACGGAATACTTTTTAGCTACACTACGCTTAACGAGTTTATTTTGTTTGTCGCGGAATTGATAGGCTTCTTTATGTATTTCGGCTGGGTCAAGTGCGCCGTCATTGAGAAGCTTCAAAAGACTTGCTTTGCTGTATAGTGGTGGCTTCGGTTCGCCTTTTTTGCGTTTGGCGGTGGATTTTCTTTCTGGCAAGCGTGCGAGGCAGTCTTTTTTGAGTTCGATATAGGCTTCGGCAAACATACAGTATTCATATGGATTTACAAAGAAAATGTTTGAAAGATTGAAGGTGACGAGTCCGAGAAAATGCCAAAGAATTATTGTTAAACTCAGTTTGAATAGCTCAAATTTTTTGCCGCGTGTGAGTTCTTTGCTGAGTCTAAAAGCGTCCTTAAAGCCGATTTTTGGGTTTTCGGCTAAGACGTACGGAATCATGCTGTATTCGTAGAACTTAATAAAGTACCCGATAATTGTGAGTGACCAAAGCCAGAGGAAGATGGATCTTGCGAGTAAAATCAGCGAAACGTGGATTCCCTTATGCAATTTGTAAGGGTGGCTAATTCTAGATGGTTGTGTGCCGAGGTATTTTCTCTGCTCTAGATAGTAACGCGCTTGGCCTACTTCAAAGGCTGCCAAAAAGCCATAGCGGAAGATCATATAGAGCAAGATCGTGACGGTTACAATTACGGCCGTTGATAGTTCTCCAGTTATACCTTCGGCGACACCGCGTAGCATGTTAAAAATCATGCTTTGTTTGGAAGTGACAATATTAATGAAGGTAGTATTAAAACCGTTGTTTAATTTATTAAAAACTTCTTGTTGTTGCTCTTGATTTTTGATTAAGAGATCTAGAGCCTCATTATAATTGTCGCTATTGCTACGTTCGCGACTAAAAGTTAGGACTTTGATGGCGCTTTCGTTGGAGATATCTATATCCAGAACGTTCTTTGAAACGTAGCTGATTCCGCCGGTCAAAATGAAAGTAACTACGAAAGCTACTAGGACGTTTTTGACATAGTTTTGCTTGAGCCGATGCTTCGCGATTTTGCGAATTTTTTTAGCATTCATTGAGTCTATTTTAGCCTAAAACGCTTTTGCTTCAAAATAAAGGCCTGTATTATAGTATTATAATTAGTAATCGAGACTGCCTTAGAGGTTAGCGCTTTGACTTTTCTGGCTTTTTATGATATAATTTAAGCGTAAGCTAGTTACTTGAAAATGATTTGAAAAAGGAGGAATTCATAATGAAAGATTATTCTAGCTTCGTACAAAGCAATAAATCGTTGCAGTTGTCGAGTGATACTCTAAAGGCAATAAGGGAGGTGGCGCGTAAGACGCGTCATTATAAAAAGCTCGCTAGTACTATGATTCTCGGCAAGGACGGATCTTTCGATAGAGTTGTTGATACTCAAGAAGTGTTAACGCTGAAGAGCGATATCGAAGCGATTCGTAATCGCGCGTATGCGTTTGATGCGAACTGTGTTATGCTTGCGCATGGGCATCTCAAAGGCTTGATTCTTGATGGCGCGGATGTTTATTTCGACTATCGTTACGCATCAAGCGGAGACATTTGCAATTTAATTCAGTGTCAAACACAGATTGGTAGCGACGTTAAGATCTATATGTCCTGTGTTGGTTGCGATGATCTTGGAAACGTTACGGTGCAGGTTTTATCATATGACGGTAAGACTTGTTATCAATATACGAACCTGGAAGCAAACGGTAGTAGGCTGCCTTTGTCGATTGATAACTTGGTTAAGCTTGAGCATCCTGATGCGAAGTGCTGAAACGACTGTATATGATTTCGCCACCCAGTAATGGGTGGCATTTTTTTGTTTTTGCTAATGTTTTCTAAGAAAAAACATAATATAATTATTTATAAGTATAAGGAGGTGAAATGAAGGATGATAATTTTGATAAGTTTGTCGACTCTTTGATTGCAGAAAAGGATTTGAAAGGTTTAACTGCGGAAGGCCGCGAGCAGATTGCTACTGAGCTAAAAAATCTTATTGCCGAGGAAGTTAATCGTGCGATCTTGATGGAGCTGCCCGACGAGAAGCTTGACGAACTCGATGCGCGCATGAATGAAGGTCCGCTTAGCGAGGAAGAGATGCAGGAGTTTTTGAGCAATTCTGGTGTTGATATACCGAAAATTACTACAAAAACACTCATGTATTTCCGTTCGTTCTATCTTGGGGAGAAATAATTAATGGCGAATGGCGAACGTTCGACAGGCTCAATTGGTAGTTCTTCGAGTGAAAGAGGTAAAATCGTTCCGAAATCCATAGACGATCTTCGCGCTATGGGCTATTCTGATGAGCAAATTGACGACTGGGAGGCGGAAGGTCTAGTTCCGCTTGAAGAGTACACGCATGCTTCCCCGATGGGTAAAATTGATAGCGAGTATTTATTCCGTGCTCATAAACAAAATGGCATGGAGCAGAACGAAGAAGACGAACTGGTCTTTGAAACTATCGACAATGAGGTAACCGATAAAACTGAAAGTTTAGTTGACGATGAATCCGATAATAATCCAGATGTTTTGGAGCCTTTGGATACTTCGGAGGCTCCATCGGATACTCCAGAAGTAAAATCTGATTTATTGGTAGATATAGATAATTCAAAAGATTTTCTTTCGAATCAGTTCGGCGAAAGGGTTTTGCGTGTGGCGCTCGTGAATCAAGATGCGGACCTAGAGGCTGTAGCGCGTTTTCGCGGTGAAAATAAACTAGGCGAAGCCTTGAGTGAACATAAAGGCGTACGCAAGATTCTTGACCATATTTGGAAGGGTGGCTTCATGCGCAGCTATTATCGCCAGAAGTATATTCAGGAAGCGCGCGAAGAAATCAAGAACAGTGGCAGCTTGATGACGGAGTATAGCGAAAAGGAACGTCGTCAATATAACGGTGCGGTTTGCGATCTTTTTATTGATGAGGTTGCGAATATTGATGAAGAGCATGGTGATAAGCGAGAGAGTTTAAAGGACAATAATCCGGAACTTCTAAAAAATATCGCTGATATCGTAAAGCGCTATGCGCGTGGCGATTTTGACAATACCGAAGCGGCAAATCGCGAATTTGCAGAGTTGCTCGAAAATGCTCATCAAGAAGGCTTTGATAAGGATAATTTCTATGTTAGTAATTTAAACTCGGTTATCATCGAGGCTCGTAAGCGCTACGAAGACATGATAACGATTGCTCAGGCCACTTGTAGTCGCATTGATCATGAAGAGGCGCTTTCGAGTGTCATGGATGGCTTCGATTTGATATATGGTAATAATCAGATGGAGCGTCGCGCGCCGAGTTATAATCGTGTCGATCGTATTGTTGATAAACTCAAGAGCTCGAAGGTTGGTTGCGTGGTTCCGACTGGCACTTTGGCTATTGCGGCTGGCGCGGCGGCTAGTATTACTGAGTTTGTTGGTAAGCGCGCCATTAGTGCAGCCTTTGTAGGCGCATTCGGTGTAAGTGGTGCGATTTCGGCTGGGCTTCAGGCTAGTACTACTTTCGAGCAAGAACGCGCTCGGGCTTTTTATGATGAGCGCTATAGTCGCGAGGTCGAAGGTAATGACAAAGAACGCGAGAAGATAAAAAAGACCGTCTATGAACATCACAGTGCTTATGATGAAGCGACGAATCTTGCGAAGCTCCGTAAGGAGGCGATGCGAATTATCGAAAATGGTGGTGATGTGTCTGCGAAGTCGCAAGAGCTTTTAGACGCGGTTGCGCGTTGTACGGTTTATCTGCGCATGGACAAGGAAGGTAATTCCTTATTAAAGTATTCTTCTGAGATGAATGCTCCGGAAGAACAGTTGACTCTTTTGCAACAAATCGTACGTTCTAAGCTTTGGTTGAGAGATGAAAATGGTGGCAATGTTCAGGATATAGAAGATCAGCTTGATAGATCGTCTGATCTAATGCAGGGCGTGCGCGACGAAATCGAAAAAGATCTTGGCGATGTAGATAAAGTTGCAAGGCGTCAGAAAGTCGAAAAGATTCTGCGCAAGAGTGGCAAGAGTTTGTTAGTCGGGGCTGCCTTTGGCTTTGCGGCGCAGGAAGTTGGCGCTTTGATGAATCCGAATGTTCAAGGTATTTTCGAAAAAGACGATGGCTATGCGAGCAGTTTGACTGCCGGACGCAAACTTGCGAACTGGATAAGTGGTGATACAGGTGCAAAACATGACGAATTATTGGCACACATAAACATTACCGGCGAAAATACCTCAAGCTTGATTAATGGCCAGAGTTCCGGTATGGAATTCATTAAAGCTAACGACGGTACCTATACATTATTGCGTGATGGTAAGGAGGTGGCTAAGGGCATCGATTGGAATGCGCAAACTGGCAAGTTGACGCCGGATTCGCTTAAGATTTTGCAAGGGCAAGGTATTGATGTGTCGAAGACACAGGATCTTGGCTTTAGTTACACGACACAGGTTGATAGTTCGCGCATTGATCAGGTTTCGCTTTCGGAATACTATAAGAATTTTGGTGACGCGACCACGAAGGTTAAGCGTTCTTTTTGGTACGACAATAACTCGACCGTTATTGATCATAATGAGCTTGCCTGCTACAACTATACCGATCCGGCGACGGGTGCACATGGTTTCGTAACGCGTATGTCGGATTCTGGTTCTTGGCACGGTGACAGAGCGGCAAAGTTTAGCGAATTGGCAAAAAACGGCGAGATAAAACTATTCTTGTCGCCAAGCGGCGATACGCAGTCGGCGCCAATTGCAGTTACCGGAAAATTACTCAGCGACGGTCAGCTGGCTTTTGTGCCAGAGGCGGGTTCGGTTGCGGAAAAGTTTTTTGCGCCTGACGGTAGCTTGAACTGTCGTTTCGGCGAGGTAGCGCAGGTTTTAGGCCAGACGGATAGCGGCGAGACATTGATTGCCCCATTAGCGACTGCTGTGGGCCATGATTATGATGGTCTAATCGATGTTGTTGTCCCGACCGTCGAGAATGTCGTAACGGAAGGTACGGTGCCAGAATATTTCTTCTCTGTCACTGATCCTGAGCTGCCGTGGAATATGCCGATGATTTTTCCATTCTTGTCGGATGGTGCGATGAAGAATTCGCGTAATGCGGAATATGTGAAGCATAAACGTATTCGAGAATACGTGCCTGGTGAATATACAAATTATAATAATCCTAGCGAAACGAAACCAGAACTAGGGCCAGATGGTCGAAGCATAGTAAAAGGTGAGATTTCGCCGAGGATTATGGAGCGCAAGCAGCTACATTTGGGTCAGGAAGTAGGTGATTACCGTCAGCGTATGGTTGCGGCCGGTGAGAACGAATACGCTAGCTTTATTGATAGTCAGATTACGGGATCAAGAGAGCTTTCGGGGATGAGTGATTCGGTTAAAACCGTGATTATGTTGCCGGTCTGGGCGAAGGAAGATAGTGATAAAATATACGATTCATTATCGCTTTATGCTCAACAAAAAGGTGTCGACATGAGTTCATTTATGCTTCTAGTTGACATCAATGATGGTTTGAAGCCGGTTGATGAGTATGCGGATAATTCAAGTGAATCGAAGGAAATGACCGAAGAGGAAAAGGCATATTTTGATCATCGACCAACGAAGCGCGAGTTGGCAGAATATCGTTTAAGTCAGACACAGAAAGAGGTAGAGCGTGCGCGTACGGACTTCCCTGGCCTGCAGGTTGCGACTATTTCGCATTTCGGTCGCAAGGGTGGCGTTGTTGATGCTTCGCGCGTAATGGCCGACAGCGCATTATTAGCAATTGATAAGGCGATTAAAGAAGGTCGTATGAGTGCGGATAATGATGTTCTTTTAATACGCAATGATGTCGATGTGAAGCATATTGATAGTCATTATATTGAAGGTTATCAAGAAGCGGCACGCAAGAATCCAAAGACGCCAATCTTTACAGGTACAACTTGGTTTAACGTGAATCATCAACGTCGTGTGCCTGGGCTTGGCGCTGTTACGACTATCGAACGCATGAGTAACCTCTTTGGTGCTTTGAATGGACGGATCCATTCGGCGGGCGGTAACTTTGGTTACCGCGCGTCGCATTTTGCGGCGGTAAATGGTTACGGCTTTGCGGCAAATGGCGATTATATTGGCGAAGGTGCGGGCGCAGATGATTTGCGCGCAGGTCTACGTTTAGCAGACGCCTTTGATGCGGCATATTGGGAACGCATGTATAATTCTGGTGACCCGAACAACAATGATTTAATGGATCCGCAGACGCGCATGCTAGTGCGCGTTGGCAAAGGAAATGCAGACACGGACAATTTGCGCTATTTGAAGTTTTATGCCGATGCGGGAGGTGGCGTTACGAATGATGCCTATCGTCCAGATACGGAACGCCCAGCTACGGTGCTTGCTGGTGGATATAACTCCGACTCGTCACGTGGCTCTTGGACAGAGTGGGGAGATTTCCGAGAGAATATCTTTGATGATAGTGCGGGCGAACGGAATGAGCATGGTTTTTATTCGAATCGTCAGATATTTAATGCGACAATTGAGCAAGTTGAAGAAGAACTTACAGACTATATTTCCTGTAATCCTACTCCGACAGGACGCGAATCGTGTATTCGGATTATAAACTGGTATTTGATGTCGCCAAATCTTGGCTTCTATACGATTACAGAGGAGGATGATACAACTAATCGATACGACAGTGGTAAGCGCTTTGCTTTTCGTTTTACAGAGGCTGGTCGTGAACAGTTGCGCAAAGCGATGGTAAACCGTGTAGTTGGCGATAATACAGGCAATCAGGACGTCAATGGCCATCAACGCGCAATTCGCTCCGGTGATTGGGTACGCCGCGCAAGCGATGTGAATAATAACGCGCTATACTAAGCAATAAAAAGTAGCTCCGAATAAGGGGCTACTTTTTATTGGGGTTGTGTTTAAAAACTGCGTGAGCTGCCGCCGCCACTAGAGTGGCCACCCCCGCCATGGCTACCACCGCCGCTGCCGCCGCTACTCCAGCCGCCTCCATGGTAGCCACTGCTGCTTCCTATGAATCCAAATTCAAAGAATATGCCCATCAGTAAGCCTAAGCCGATTGTGAGAAGATAGGTAGCGACAGTCGTGCCAATAACATTACTAAGCATTAAGCCAACGGCGGTTGAGGAAATGCCAAGGATAGATAATGCGGTCTTGGCAATCTTTATGCGTTTAAAGAATTTGGCAGACATAAAACAAAGTGTAAAGAGACCAAAAAACAGAATGGATTCATATGTACTCGTTCTGTCGCTGTCGGTTAATTCTTCAACGGCAGATTCACTAATATCGGTTTCGTACTCTTTTTCATAGTACGCGAGTATTGCATCGTAACCTTTGCGTAGACCGTCATTCCAGTTATTTTCCTTGAAATCTGGAATCATGAAATTGTCTTGAATGCGCCCAGATCCAGCGTCAGTAATAAAACCTTCCGTACCGCGCCCTAGCTCGATACGGGATTGTCTATCGCCGACGGAAAGGAGGATTAGTGTACCATTATTCTTGTCCGAGGAACCGATGCCGTATTGCTCGAAAACGCCATGCGCATAATCCTCAATCGCTTCGCCATCAAGGCTTTCTACCGTCATGACGACAACCTGCCCGCCAGTTTGGGCGGCGAGGGCTTTATTAGTATCGATAATGTATTGTTCTGTATCGTCGTTGATGACGTTTGCTAAGTCGTTGACGTAGAATTCTTGACTCTGTGCCGGATAAGACTTTGTGGCAAAAATGTTCGAGAAATGCAAAAAGCTTGCGCCGAGGGCGAGCAAGCTAATTGCAACTATTCTAATAGATTTTTTGAGCATTTGGATTAATTGCTAAAATCTACAACTGGAACATCTTTAGAACTTTCGTCGGCCTCGAAGTAATCTACCTTTTCGAAGTTGAACATACCGGCAATGATGTTGGTTGGGAAGCTTTGGAGCTTGGTATTGTAGCTTTTGGCTGCTTCGTTGTAATCTTTGCGGGCAGTTGCAATGCGGTTTTCGGTGCCAGAGAGTTCGTCTTGCAAAGCGATGAAATTTTCGGAGGATTTGATATCTGGATAATTTTCGACAATGACCATCAAGGCGTTTAGATCTTTAGTGAGCTCGTTGTTTGCGGCTAACTTCTCTTCTGTTGTATTTGCTTTCAGGAGATTTTCGCGAGCGCTAGTGATTTTGTCGATGATCTCGTTTTCGTGGTTTGTGAAGCCTTTGACGGTATTAACGAGATTTGGAATAAGATCGGCACGACGTTGAAGATAAGTGTCGATATTGGCGGCTTCAGTCGTGACGGCTTCTCTGGAAGTAACGAGACCGTTGTAAGTGCCGACCGCGCTAAGACCAAGAATTGCTACGATTCCGATAATTGCGATTAAGATGATCGCCGCGGTTGAGATGGCACCTTTTTTGATTTGGTTTGTAAGTTTCATTTTTTACCTCCTTTTTAGGTGCTTGACTAAACTGCAGTGTATCCACCATCGACTGGCAGGATAGCACCGTTTACGTAGCTAGCTTCGTGGCTGGCGAGGAAAATCGCGGCAGCGTTAAGCTCGCCTGGTTTGCCGTAGCGTTGCATTGGGACGTGCGCTTTAGCGAAGCTTTGGAATTGTTCGGTGTCAAGTACGGCTTTGGTTAATTCGGTTTCGAAGTAGCCTGGACAGATGGCGTTGCAGGTGACACCTTTGGTAGCTAGCTCAGCGGCGACTGCGCGCGTGAAGTTGACTACGCCGCCCTTGCTAGAGTGATAGGCGATAGTGGGTATTTCGGCGTTGCCAACCAGACCGTACATGCTAGCGATGTTAATAATACGGCCATAGTTATTTTTAGTCATAATGTTTGCGAAAGCGCGCGTCATCTTGAAGACCGAAGTGAGGTCGGTGGCGATGGTAAAGTCCCATTCGTCGTCAGCCATATCGAGGACGCCTTTGTCCTTGCTAGCACCAGCGCAGTTCAATAGAATATCTACTTTGCCGTATTCTTTTTCGACTGCTTCAGCGGCGGCATCGATGCTTTCGCTTTTGGTAATATCGCAAGCGATTGGTAAGACTTTGACTTTATATTTTTCTTCGAGCTCAGCCTTGAATGCTTCGAGGCGTTCAAAACGGCGTGCAAGAATGGCGAGATTGGCGCCTTGTTTTGCGAAGGCCTCTGCCATTTGCTTACCGAGACCAGACGAGGCGCCGGTTACTACGGCGACGTCGCCTTTGAGATTAAACATCGTATTCTTCATATACTTTATATTTTAGCACGGAATAGATTGCTTGCCTTAGTTGTTATGTAGCCTTGAATAAAACATGAAAAAGCGCGCTCATGAATGAGCGCGCATGGTGTTAATCTAAAACTTGTTTTTGTTGGCGAAATGCCAAATTATGATTATAATTGGCGTTATATACCAAAATATAACCAGTAGCCGCAAAAACGAATTAATTGTTTTGTCGGCTAGGATTATCCGTGCTGTTTCTTGCCCTACACCCTTTACGATGTGGGCGTTTTTCATCCAGTTTAAGCCGCCTCCGATGTATGTATCGTAAGGCTTGCCGTAGCCGCGGTTGCTCCATACGTGAATGTTTTTTGAAGCGTATTTGGGGTCGCTTGCTGCTTTTCTCAGGACCTCCTTTGTCTGCTCTGGAAAATCTTCAGACGATTCCAGAAGGTCTTTTGCAAGTTCTGTTTTTGCTTCATTGACATTAATATCAATGAAATGTAGTGGGATTAACCCAATTCCGATAAATAAGCCAAGAGCGATAATAATACGTCCCCATCTTAGTCTATACTTTTTCTTTTTCTCCATTTTCAACACCTCCTTCTAGAATTCGGAGAAAAAATGACAACGCAAGCTGGTCCTTTGCGTTATCTTAAGCTCGGATTAGTAAAGAGCTATTAACTGACTAATTATACCACAAATGACTAAAAATGTCAATCATCTTGGACGATTTGCGGCGCTTTTGTGGGCGGCTTTTTCGACAGAATCGTCGAGTTCTTGTAGCTTAGTGAATTTTGGGTTCTGGCGCTTTAGGGCGGTTTCGATTAAGAAATCTGCGACTTTTGGGTTTTTGGGTAAAATTGGTCCATGTAGATAGGTGCCAATGCAGTTTTTATAGAAGCATCCCTCGGTTTGGTCTTCTCCGTTATTGCCGGCGCCAGAGATAACTTCGCCAAAGGCTTGGCTTTTGTCTTCGAGGGTAGTCAGGCCAGAATGATTTTCGTAGCCTACAATTTGACCGAATTGATTGTTTTTAATTACGATATTACCGATTAGGCGCTCCTCTCCGGCGGTTGTGCTGAGGTTTAGGATGTTTGCCCCTTTGATAACGCGTTGGTCTTGGGTCGTAAAGGATTTACCAAAAAGTTGATAAAGACCACAAATTACGAGGGTCGGAGTGCCATTTTCGACGAGTTTTTTAAGCTCGGGACTAATCTTCTTGAGATCTGCTTCGATTTTATTCTGTCCGGAATCTTGGCCGCCACCACCAAAAATAATATCGATTTTTTTCGGTAAAGCCTGTCCTGGTTCATGTTCAATAACTTTAGTTTTAATACCGCGCCATTCGCAGCGTTTTACGAGCGTTAAAATATTACCATGATCACCGTATAGATTCATTTCGCGCGGATAAAGATGCAATATAGTGATAGTGTTTGCCATTATAGTAAGCTCTTTCCTGTTATAATTTTACGAATTTCGAGCATCGCGGTATAGGTTGCAAAGATGCGCTTCGGGTTTTTGGATTCGCTCATGAAACGGTTGGTAGCGATTGTGATGTCTGGATTGCCGCCGTCGACTGGTATTTCGTCATATTTTAGACGGAGAGCCATGTCTGCAGCGCGTGTACCAGAGACGTACTTGACACGTGGTAAGGCTTTGAAATCCACGTTCCAGAGCCAACTTACATCGTGCCCGTCGGCAGTCTCGTCGTTGATTGCAATCATGTATTCGTGATTATTGTCAGCAAAGCTAGCAAGGCTAAGTTGAAAGGCGGCTGGGTTTTTGACAAGCAAAAGTTCGACGTCGGTACCATTAATCTTGAAGACTTCCCCGCGACCGAAGGCGGATTCGATACAGTCGAGATACTTAATAAACTCTCCAACGGGTATTTCTGGCATTATTTCATGACATAGCGCAAGGGCGCCGGCTGCATTGTAGGCGTTGTAGATACCTTTGAGGGTGAGGTCGCAACTGAATTTTTGCCCTTCGATATCGTAAGTGGCAATCTGCCCTTTTAGTTTGTCGAGGGTTACCGAGGCTTTTTTGTTAGATTTTTTCTCGCTTTTGGCGTCTAGAAGATTGTCGTCGTTTGGAAAGTTTTTTAGCAGTGGTGCACTGAGCCCATAGTATATGACTTTTTGACTCTTGAGTTTTGCGACACGGCTATCCTCACGGTTTAATACTGTGCATTTCTTGGTACTGGATGTGAGTTTTTCGAGTAGCTCAGCGGTATGATCGATTTCGCCGAAGCGATCGAGTTGGTCACGTTGAACGTTTAGAACTAAGGAATAATTAACTGGAACATTTTCGCAGAATTTTACTGCATGGGCTTCGTCAAGTTCGAGGACGGCAATATCGTAATCGAATTTACCGCTGATTTTGATTTCTTCCAGGATGGCTGAAATGGCGCCGCGTACGAAGTTGCTACCGGTTTTATTGGTGAATACTTTGAGGCCCTGTTTTGCGAGCAATTCAGAGACAATTTTAGTTGTGGTAGTTTTACCATTTGTGCCTGAAATAACCACTACGCCATAAGGGAGTTTCGAGAGAGTTTTTCTAAGAAAATTTGGGTTGGTCTTTTCGATGACAAGCCCAGGCAGAGCCGAACCGCCTCCGCCGCGTAATTTACTAATTTTTTGTATGCCTTTACCGAGTAAAATGCTAAAACTATCCATGTCAACTCCAATCTTTTCGGGTTTTACCAAAACGTTTTAAATTGTTTTTGAGTGAGAAATCGACGGCATTACGACGGAAGACGCGTGTGGCGATGTGAGTGATAATAAAGGATGTTAAGATGATATCCGAGATTCCGATAAGCAGTTCCCAATCTGGTAGATTATTAAAAACGGCGCGAAGCATGAGGCTGAGTGGTGCGGAGAGTGGGAAATAGCTCAAAATATATACTAAAGTAGTATTGTCGCCGTCCGTGAAGACGTTTAGTAGCATGAAAGGTATAATCATAATAATAACGATAAAACCCGCAAAGCTACTGGCCTCTTTAGCGGTTGAGACAAGTGTGCCAATAAGGACATTAATCGCAGTAAAGAGGAAGTACGAAGCAATCAGGAGTGCTAGATAAGTTAGGACACTTTGAATGTCTAGACTGATGGCGAATTCGGCTGGAATAATGCCACGCTGCAGGCCGAGGTAATAAATAGCAGCAACTGGAATGAGTAGGATAGTAAGTTGAATAATACCAATAATCATTAAGGAAATAATTTTGCCGGTTATGAGATGAATTGGTTTGAGGCTTACGAGTAGGAGTTCGCTGATGCGGTTCTCTTTTTCTTCGGTCATGGCTACGGAAAGACGGTTGCCGAGTACGGCCATCAGGATATAGAAAAGAATAATTGCAGCGGCTGGGGCAACGAGTTTTGTGAGCTGTTCTTTGAAATCTATAACGTGGTCATCGGTAGCATCAAAGGTGGTTGTGGTGTAGTTTAGCTCGCTTGATAGAATTTTAGCATCGATGGTTTTGACGTTCTTTTTGGCGGATTGGTTTAATAAGGCAGCAATCGGTGCTTTATAGTCGTCCGTAATGCTATTTTGTTCGATTTTGCTATAGATTTCGACATTTTGGTTCTCTATGAAATCTGATGGGATATAGTACAGTACGTCGATCTTGCGGTTTTTTAGGTCGCGCAAGGCATCGTCAAATTCTTCGTACTGTTGTAAGCTTTGTTCTTCGTCAGCTTCGTTAGTAAAATTGAAATATTTGAGATAATCGGATTTGTCGACTACGGCAAGTTTAAGGTCTGCAACGGCGCTACCAGACTCGATACTATTGCCTGTGTTATAACCAACCATGGCGCAGATGAAGATATAGGCTGTGAATAAAACTGGTACAAGCAGAGCGGCAAGCCAGAAGCTTGGCTTCTTGAGGCTACGGACTACTTCGAATCTAATGACATTCAAAAGGTTACGCACGGGTTGTCTCCTTGTTTCCATAGATATCGATAAAGATTTGGTCGAGGTTTTTATATCTAAAACGTTTGCGTATGTCCATTACTTTACCGTAGGCGCAGGCGGTGCCGTTCTTGAGTAGAAGGATGTTATCGCAGAGTTTTTCAACTTCGTCCATATAGTGCGTAATTAGAATGATCGTGCATCCTCTTCGATGAAGATCGTCGATAATGTCCATGAGTAGCTTACGATTGACTGGATCAAAGCCTTTAGTAGGCTCGTCTAGGATTAGCAGGTCTGGTTGATTCATGATGGTGATGCCGAGCTGGATTTTTTGCTGTTGGCCTTGAGAGAGTTTATCGATGCGCGTTTTGGCGTACTCTCTGAGTCCGACTTGATTAAGATAACGTAGGCTCCAAGCTTTAGCGCGTCGCATACCGCGAAGTTTGCCAAAGTGAGCCATGACATCAATGACGCTTTCTTTTTTGTAGAGGCCGCGTTCTTCTGGGAGATAGCCAATTTTAACGCTGCTGTCAGGGCTGAATTTTTCGCCATTGATTTTGAGTTCACCGCTTGTAGCTTCGTAAATTCCTAAGAGTGCGCGAATGGTGGTGGTTTTACCACAACCGTTGCTTCCAAGCAGACCAAAAATTTCGCCGCGTTTTACAGAGAATGAAAGATCTTTGATGATGGTTTTTCCGCCAATTTTAATGCGAAAATGATCGACTTCAACAATATTGTCAGTGACTGGCATAAGAATATTGTAGCACTATATTAAGTCATTAAATCTGTCTTTTGGCAAAAATAATGCAATTATGCTTAGTTTTTTGGGGATTTATGCAATAGTATTTGCGGAGGTAAAAATGAAGAGATTTACAAGGATTTTGCTCGGGATTAGCTTAGTGATTTTTGGAGTATTTCTGCAGCAAGGTACGACTTTTGCGAAAAGCTACTGGCATTACTCTGATAGTGCTACCAATGGTTGTCGTGATGTAGAAGTGGTTTTTGCGCGTGGCTCTGGGCAGCCGCAAGATGAAGGCGAAACTTTTTTAGAATTGCAAAAAGATATGTCGATGGCAGCTGAGCAGGCTAAAATGAGTTACCGGATTACGGATTTGTCTTATGACGCGATTGCGATTACGCCTGGAAATGCGCTAGGAATTTATGTTTCGGCGGGCGAAGCTTATAGTTTTGGTAAGAGTGTTAGTGGCGGTGTCTCGCGTCTTAAACGATATGCGGCGGAACGTTCGGCTTCTTGCTCGAATACTTACTGGGTTTTGGCGGGTTATTCTCAAGGCGCAATGGTGATTACGAATGCACTCTCTGCTTTTCCGGAAGATAGAGTTGTATATATTATGCTTTTCGGCGATCCGAAGCTATATTTACCAGAAGGCGAAGGTTTTAATCCGCCAGCTTGTCGTGGTGAGAATTTAAGTAGCTACCGGGTATATGCGCCAGATTGTGACACGGATAACGGGCTTTTAGGCGCTAGAAAGCCCTATGAATATCCGGCGCTTGTGGGGCGCTATGGTCTTTGGTGTAACGATGATGATTTTATTTGCGGCAGTTCTAAGAATCCATTCAATACGAGCGGACATACGTTATATGAAGAAAATGGTTCGATTCGTGACGCTTCGACATATGCGCTCCGTCGCTTGAATTATTTAAAACAACATCGCGCGATACTGAGCGCAGGAATAGATGTGCGAAGACAAGGCGATTTAGGCTTGGCATTAAGTAAAAGTTCGATTGAAGATGGTCTTGATGATGAAGATAAACTAGGCACGGTTCTAGCGCAACTCAGGATGACTGAAAGAGCAGTAAATGCCGGTGAGATGATTAGTTTCGATGCGTCTTCAAGCTTTAGTGTAACTGAAGAGCCCTTAGATTTTACCTGGTACGTAGACGACATTCGACATGATGTTTCGGGTCCGTATTTTGACTATAGTTTCGATGAAGAAGATGCACACGTAGTTCGAGTGGTAGTGACGGATGCTTTGGGGGCGAGTTCTGAAGCAAAGGCACGAGTGACTGTCGGGATTGAAGTAGCGCATCCGGCGGATTCGCCGGTACCAATCGATATACGTGCGGTGCGCTGTGGCGAAAAACGAGTTTGTGTTAGTTGGGTACGAAGGCGTGGTGCTGCGCAATATTTGGGTCTGCGAATCAATGATTATTATATGGGCCACGTTGATGTTTCGAATGAAGAATTAGTAATTGATGATGTAGATTTTTCGAATATTAATATTGCGATGGGTTATATGGATGCGGGGTATCAGCTTGGCGAAATGCAAGATTTAGTAATCGAAGGCGCTGTAGAGGCGGTACCGACTTCGGCTTCTCTTCCTTGGTGGCGCGTTTTAGCAATTGTCGTGCTTCCTTTTTGTTGCATTTTGCTGGTTAGGCTTTTAATAAAGACCGTCAAGGATATTATTGCTTTTCGGCAGTAAAAAGCGCCCAGAGATGTACAGTCTCTGAGCGCTCGACGAGTAGTAGCAGCTCTTTATGCAAAGAGTGTCCACGCCAGTGATTTGGAGTCAAATTCGAGACGGCATTGCTTTTTGCCGACCAAACATTCGAAGATATGCTTGGCTGCGCCGCCGATGAATTTGATGCGAGTACCGGTAGTCTCGGTAATCTCGACCTCATCACCTCCTCGTTTGCGGAAGTATAGTGGTTGGCATGGAATCTTGCTGTAGTTGAAGAGTGCCATGACCTCTACTTTCTCGCCTTGTAAAGTTTTGTTATTGTTCATAAATTACTCCTTTGAAATTGTTAAATTTTTTGGAGTCATTTATGTGAGCCATGAATTACTCGGCTCAGTGCCGCCCGTACAAATGACAAATACGTTGCGACGAGATCTCTCGACGTCAGTGACCGAAGTGTGATGTCGTACTTTTATTATATGACCGACCAATAAGCTTACGCTAGTCTTGAAATTGAGATTTTTGACAGTCTGATTGTGTGGAAAGTGAACTCTGTGTAACTGTGTGGAAGTCTGTAGAAAACTAAAGGTTTTAAAAAGTCTAAGAAAGCGGAAATGCACCGCTTGGTAGCGGTGCATCTGCGCAAAGTTAACTCTATGTTTATAATATTAGCACAAAGTTGCAGAAAAGTCAATAGTTTGATGTAATTCAAAGCTTATTTGTGTAGTTTCTGGGCTTTGGCGCCATTAAAGTTGGCAAGAACATTGGTTTCGAAGGAGAAAGTGAGGTTCTTTTCTTCCCTTGCGCGCTTCAGTCCAAGGGATATGATTTCGTTTAGCTCTTCGGCATAGCTCATACCTGTTTCGCGCCAGAGGTGGAAAGAAAGACTGCCTGGGATAGTATTAACTTCATTAACGTAAATTTTGTTATCGTCTTGATTAATGATGAAATCAATGCGAATGACGCCGTTACAACCGAGTGCTTGGAAGGTTTTGACGGCGAGCTCTTGTATGGTCTTTTTCTGCTCTGTGCTGATTTTGGCAGGAAGTTCGAGGGCAGGATTAGAATTGTCTGAACCCATGGTGCCACCGAAGTTATTCTTGCTTCCCTTGACCCCAGTAGTTTTGCTGCGCTTTGCTCCTTTTGTGCCGTTGCCGAGATATTTGTCGCGATAGCTGAGGATTTGATCCATCTTGATTGGTGACTCGCATTCAGAGGCTTTGGCAGACTCATGATCGCCGATGACGGAACAGTTAACTTCTTTAAGATTCATAATGGCTTTTTCGACGAGGATTTTACTGGCGTAGGTAAAAGCCTCTTCTAGTGATTCTTTGAGTTCTTTCGAGTCTTTAGCGATACTAATGCCGACGCTGGAACCAAGATTGACTGGCTTTGTGATTACTGGGAAGCCAAGTGTTTTCTCGATATCTTTACAAAGCGCAGTTTCGTCATCTTTGTACTGCTTAATATCGTAGAGTTTGCCGTCGATGACTGGTATATTGTTGGCACGGAGTATTTCTTTGCAGGCATATTTGTCCATGCCAAGGGCGGATGATAATACATCACAACCGACATATGGGATGTTGAGCATTTTAACAAAGCCTTCAATTGTGCCATCCTCAACGTTCGTGCCGTGGACGATTGGAAAAGCTATGTCAATGAAGTCATAAATGGCGCGTTCGAAAAGTTTCTTTTCGACACGTAAGAGTGCGACTTTTTCTCCGAGATTGACAGGGGTGACTTGAGTGCTTTCTTGTAGGAGCTTAGGAATGTCGTTATAGTTCGCGATATTGCCGATTTTTTCACCCGTGTACATCCTGCTGTCTTTAGTGATATAGATTGGTAGAACTTCGTATTTTTTGCGATCGATATTTTCGATGGCCTGTAGAGCGGTAATGATTGATACTTCGTGTTCGACGCTATTTCCGCCGAAGAAGACTGCGATTTTGGTTTTCATTTTGTTCTCCTTAGTAATTATCCGGCAAATCGTTTAAGAGTAAGATATTGAGTTTTTCGGATGGATAACGTGCTTTGGCGTAACTGACAGCCTCTTGCGGCGAGTTGACGAACTGAATATTACTAGCTTGAAATTTCTTCGTTATGAGCCCAGCCTCAACGGCGGCGGCTTGCGAAGCTTTGCCGACTAGATAGACATAATCTGGTTCTTGCTCGGCGATATGTTCGCCTAGTTCTTGGTTGTAGCGCTCTTCGTCGTCGCCAAGTTCAATCAGACCAGGAGTAACGACAACATGTTTGCCAGCGAATTTGCAGAGTATGTCGACGGCAAGTGAGGCGCTGATGGGATTTGAGTTGTAGCTATCGTCAATAATATTGAGATTGTCGTGTGATTTTAATTCGAGGCGGTGTGGCGCAGCCTTAATGCGCTTGACGGTGAATTGGATATCTTTTTCTGGTATGTCTAGGTAGCGCGCAACGGCAATAGCGCCCGTGAGATTTTCGATATTATGTTCGCCAAGAAGTGTAGTCTCGCAGGTGAAGCTACCATCTTTGTCTGTAAACTCGAAGCTTTGACCGGATTCGGTAGTTTTGAGCTTTGCGGCTTTGTAGTTGAGCTTTTTGGCTTTTGTGCCATACTTGAACGATTGCGCTTTAGTGGGATGCTTGGCGATATAGTCGTTATTGAAGTTTAAGAAGATGACACCATCATTTTCTTGGATTGCATCGGCAAGCTCGAATTTAGTTGCGATGATATTATCGAGGCTGCCGAAGGTTTGGAGATGTTGTGGACCAATAGCGGTAATGATACCAAGTTTTGGTTGTACGAGTTTGCAACACTCGGCGATTTCGCCGCGGTACATGGCGCCCATTTCGCAAAGGAAGATTTCGTGAGTTGGTTTCAGTTTGGTTTTGATAGTACGAGCGATACCGAGGGGTGTGTTGTAGTTTTCTGGAGTTTTAAGAACTTCGTATTTCCGTGACAAGAGTTCGTAGAGGTAGGTTTTCATGCTGGTTTTACCGTAGCTGCCAGTAATACCGATGACTAAGAGTTTGTCCTGCCCTTTTAAAATTCGTTTAGCGCTATTAATGTAGTAACGGCGACCGATTTCTTCGACTGGTATCAAGAAGAAGTTTGCGACAAGACACCAGAGCGGTGAAACAATTGTAAGAATACATGGGCGAATAATCATGCAACAAAGTTTAGGTTGAATAAGAAGAACAAGTGCAATAAGCCCGGTCTCAACAAAGAAGAGATGCAAAATGCGACCAGTGATTTTGAGTGGAATTTTAGTATGGCGCTTTGGTAAGTTAATGATAATCGAAAAAGCCAGTGCAATTAATGCAATGATTTGGAGTAGGAGATTATTACTGAGGCCAATGAGCGGAATAATGGCAAAAAGCGCGCGAAGGGATATCTTTTTAAGATTGCTTTTGCACCAATGCAAATGCATGCCTGTGTTGTAGAAATTGAGTTGGACATATGGAGGTAATCTACAAGGCACAAGGCTAGATTGGTGATTAAGGCGACGACTATGGCGATTTTCATATTATTGTGTCAAAAATGTTTTGATGATTTCGCGGAAACGGGCGCGATTTTCGAGAAAGGCGAAGTGTGAAGAGTATGGAAACATGACGAGACCGGCGTCTGGGATTAATTCTTCCATGAGTTCGCCGTCGGAAATTGGTGTAGCTTCGTCGTTTTCGCCCCAAAGTAGCAAGGTTGGCTGTTTGATATTTGGTAATAAATCGCGTAGATCCTCGTTGACGAGATTGACGAGGGTTTCGCGCATGACTGGCGTGGCGGCGCGATAATCGTCAGAGCCTATATGCTGCTTAAGTTTTTCTTCGAGTTTTGGTGCAAGTTTCTTGGCGAGTTTGGAGTTGACGACTTTTTTGCCGGCTTTGACAAGTTTGGTTTTAGCTTTGTCTTTGCGAGATTTTTCATGAACGATGCCGGCGCAGCCTGCGAGGATGATTTTGTTAACCTCGAAATTTAACTTCTTGTTTTGGCCAAGTAATTTTATAATGGTGCGTCCACCGTTTGAATGTCCAAAAAGATTGAGTTGCTTGATTTTTTGCTTCGCGATAAACTCTTCGACGAGTTTGGCGTAATCTTCGGAAGTGAGAGCCTTAGTTGGTTCGTCGGAGCTGCCACAACCTGGCATTTCGAGACAATAAACGGTGGCAAATTCAGAAATGTCGTCAATTAGATTCTGGTAAGTGGCGATTGTGGTGCCCCAGCCTGCCAAAATTAGGAGTGGAGCGCCTTTGCCCTGCTTGATATAGTGAATCTTTAAGCCAATGAGCTTGCAAAAATTTTCGGTCATTACTAGATATATTTTAGCACAGGCGAGAGGTATAACTTCACCAGTCGATGGGTTTTAGACCTTGACTTTCGAGCCAGTCATTGCACTGCCTAAAATGATTGTTGCCGAAGAATCCGTTGTAGGCGGAAAGAGGCGATGGATGGGCGGACTCGAGGACGAGATGTTTCTTTTTGTCGATCAGCTTGGCTTTACTGCGTGCATCTCTGCCCCAAAGTAGAAAAACAAGGTGCGGTTGTTTTTCGGACAAGTATTCTACGCAATGCAGAGTAAAATCTTCCCAGCCTTGATTACGATGGCTACCGGCTTTGTGGGCTTCAACAGTTAGAACATTATTGAGGAGAAGAACGCCCTGCTCTTGCCAGCGTTTGAGGTTGCCGGACTTTGGAATTGGTGTATTGTATTCACTGTTGATTTCTTTGTAGATATTTACAAGTGATGGTGGAATTTTGACGTTTTCACGCACGGAAAAAGCAAGACCGTGGGCTTGCCCTGGTTCGTGGTAGGGATCTTGACCAAGAATAACAACTTTGACGTCATTCAGGTTGGTTGTAAAAGCTGAAAAAACCTGTTGTTTGGGTGGATATACAACTGAATTTTGGTAAGCTTCGTGTAGAAAAGCGCTCAGCTTTTTGAAATATGGCTGATTAAATTCGGCTTGTAGAAAATCTTGCCAGGATTCGTGCATTAAATTTTCCAATAAGCTTTTAGATTCTCGAAGACTTCGTCGATTGTGCCACTTGCGTCAAAGGTCGGTACGTCGAATTCTTTGGCAACCTTAAGATAAGCCTGGTTTAGTTTGTGCTGGAATTCGTAGCCTTTAGATTTAAAGAATTCTCCTTGGCGAACTTTGCCTTGGCTTTCGAGTCGTTTGGCCTGCTCTTTTTCGTCAAGCGTCAAGATGACCATTTTATCTGGCGTAAAGTATGGAGATGGTATGGTATATTTGTGAATTTTTGTGATAAAGCTACGGCTAACGCCCTGTATATAGCCTTCGTAGATAAGAGTCGAGAACCAGTTGCGCGTAATGATAACAATACCGCCTTCCTTTAGAGCTGGTTCGGCAAGTTTTTTCCATTGTTCGTAGCGGTTGACGAGGTATAGCATGGCGCGTGTACGATGTTCGATGCCGTAATCTTTGCCGTAAGTCAGCTCGGCGATGCCTTTTACAAATGGATTGTCGCTAGTGGTGCCGGATTCGGAATAGGTGACAACTTTTTTGCCTTGTGATTCGAAGTATTCTTTAAGTTTGGCGGCCTGCGTGTCTTTGCCAGCAGCATCTTGTCCTTCAATTACAATAAACATTTACAACTCCTTGTTACTCTCTAGTCTACCACTATTTTGACTTGGTCTTTTTGATATCGCGTTTGAGATATTTATAGAAGCATTTTGGACAGATCGAGCGATATTCGATGTCGCTAGTACCATCAATTAGGACATCTGGACCATCGACAACTAATTTGCCGTTCAGCCAGCGTGTATTCATTGTAGCCTTACGTCCGCAATCGCAAATGGTCTTGAGCTCTTCGATTTTGTGTGCAATTTGCAATAGTCTAGTTGCGCCTTCGAAGCCGCCGTCTTGCTGGCGAAAATTGAGACGTAAGCCATAGCACATGACTGGAATATCTAAGGTGGTAACAACTTTCATAAGTTGATCAGCCTGTTTTGGTGTCATGAATTGTGATTCGTCACAAAGCACGCAGGCGACGTTGCGATATTCGTGCTTAATTTTGTTAAAAATATTGTCGTGCTTCGTAAATGTAAAATTAGTCTCGCGCTCTGGTCCAATGCGCGTTAATAGCTTGTCGCCGTTTTTAGTATCGGTTGCCGGTTTAATAACGCAAACTTTTTGACCACGCTCTTCGTAATTAAAGGCGACTTGTAATAATTGCATGGTTTTGCCGCAACCCATCGCGCCGTAGCGGAAATATAATTGTGCCACTCTGTAATAACTCCTAATAACCCTTTAGAATAAGTTTAGCATAAAGTTTTTAAAGAAAAAGCCCCGCCATTAATCGGCGGGGGGTAATACGAAAAACAATTAATCGAGATTGCCTACATAGGTCTCATATACGTACACGAGATCGTGATACGGCGTATTGTCGTTTCTGAGCCCTTGGGTTATTTCGAGGTAGTGATTATTCATTTTGCTTATAGTGCAAGGTTTCCGGTCGGAAAAATCTTCGAGCTCTTCTATGCCCTTTCGCAAAAACTCTTTGCGTGCAGCGGTCGTTCGTGCTTATGATAAGTGTGTGCTGCGAAACGATGAGTATTTTTTCGCAGTCTTGCTCTTCCATGAATTCTTTGGCTTCGGTGACGCTCTTAAAACTATACGTATCTTCGTCTTGGCCTTCGTCAGAAAGAATGAATAAGTTTGCTCTGCTTTTGTCTTCGGGTGACATGGAATAAATCCTCCCCTTTCTCTCGCCATGGGGCGAGTGGCTAAATATGTTTTTGTGATCGATAACTGTTTTTAAGTTGCACCCATTATATAGTCAGGCGTTCAATACTATAGCATAAACCGTGTATGTTTACAAGCGGCACGTTAGGGTCCAGGACCTTTGCAACAAAATAGTTGGCAGTACTTGCCAACAAAAATAGGTAGTTTCATACTTAAAGTTGCTCAAAACCTAAACAGGAAACTACCTATGGCATATTGTATAGATAAAGCAATCGAAAAACA
>JAFONX010000036.1 GCA_017418275.1 Candidatus Saccharimonadota bacterium
GTTTTTACTAGTGCCGAACTTTTTGGCGATAAGGTTCGGTGATTTTTCTGCGTCGAGGTAGTCGATAAAGAAGGCAATAAGCTTGTCTTCGAGTTCACCTTCGTCTGCGGTCGAGGTGAGATTTGTGGTTTGAGCTTTACGCAGATAGTCTTCAGGGAATGCAACTTTGAACTCGGATTTTTTATTGCATTCAGCAGTAAACGCATGTCTAAGGTACGTATATCTAAGGCCATAAAGATCGTCTCCTTCTATGAAAAGATATAATAATTAAACAATATTTTATTAAATTATGCAAGTCTATTCTTGTTTAATTAGCATGGTAGAATATGTATTATGATGCAGACTATTAATACTTGGCTAAACTCAAATCAAATTGATTGGGGCAAGATTGTTTGGCCGATTGTGACGATTTTGTTTGCAATACTCTTCTTTCAGGTAGTTAAAAGTATTACAAAACGATTATTTAAAGCGTCGAGCGCGCGTGTTGCGAATGCGCAGCGTCGTCAACGCGTGGATACTATACGAACCCTGGTCGTGAGTGTTGAAAAATACGTGGTGATTTTTATTGCAATCGTTATTATTCTTTCGATTTTTGGCGTAAATGTAACTTCGATGGTCGCTGGTCTTGGTATCGTGACTGCGATCGTTGGCTTAGCGTTTCAGGATTTGGCTAAGGATATTATTGCCGGTGTGTCGCTTGCGACGGAAAATCAGTTCGACGTGGGAGATAATGTTGAGATTAATGGTTTTCGTGGCAATGTGATTTCGCTTGGACTAAAGACGACCAAACTTCAGAGCTACAAGGGACATATCAAGTGTATTGCAAACCGAGATATTACCGAGGTTACAAACTATAGCGACAGAAATGGTTTAGCTGAAGTAAATGTTGGCGTAGCCTATAAGCATAAATCCGAAGAGATCGAGAAGGCTTTCGAGGTTGTGAAGGTAAATTTAGCTAAAAATACGGCACTCGAGAATTCGCTCGGTGAATTGATTGTAAACGGTATCTCAGATTTTGCTGATTCAGCGGTGGTCTGGCGTGTTTCAATGCCTTGCAAACCAAATACGGCGATTGGTATTGAGCGGGCAATTCGACGTGAGATTAAGGCGGTTTTTGATAAAGAAGGAATCGAGATTCCATTCCCTCAAGTTGTAGTTGCAAACGCGAAGAAATAATTATTACAATCAGTATTATTCTAGGTGACAAAAGATTTTTTGATGGTATAATATAGGTAATTTTTGTACCTTAAAAAACAAATATGCTTAAGGGGGGCGTTAGTATGAATAATATTACCTGCACTGTTTTTATGAATGGGGATATTTTTGTGTTTAGAGGTGAAGGTAATGCGCTAGCTTTGCCTGAATCTTTTTTAAATTATCCCCTCATGATCAGTAATGAGTATGGCACAAAAGTCATACTTAGAAAGCGAATTAAAAACGATGATGACTATGTTTTGTTGCGTAAAGGTATTTTGGCTATTATTGAGATGTTTCGTCAGATTGGAGTACCGCGCATTGAATTTCCTCGTTGGAACGAAATGTTGATCTATCCTGTCGAGCCTGATCAAGAGATAATTGAGACTAAATACTGGAATCCTGAACAAGTGATCGATAGTTATCTTAATCTCAGAGGTCCGAAGTTTATTATTTAGAGGGAGGTGATTGTATGCGGAACGAGTGCTACTTGAGCGGCTTCGCGCATAAGGAAACAAAGGCGACACTGGTTTGCTTCTGTGATGGAATACATATCATATACGGTACAGTGGGCGATTTTTGGAAAGATATTATCTCTGAAAAAATTATTGCACCTTTCGTGTTCGAGACGGACGATGGCGACATGGCGGCTGGGGGTATATTCTGCACTTCTCGCGAATGGGTTCGCCAATGTGTTATCGGCATGATTGTGACTGGCGTGATGCGTAATCATGAGAAAGGCATGCAGTCTTCTGTGGTGCCTGTGTTTTCTGATGGCAAGCCGAATAAATTGCTGACAGTATCGGCGATTCCGGCTAGCTCAGAACGTAGGAATGATTTGGATGACTATGCTAAGCTTGAAGTCTTTCTGAGCGAATGGCTTGATGGTTATCCAGGCATGTTTGTTTGATGTGGAGGACTGCATTTGAGTTTGATTCAAGTGTGGTTCTTTACTAATAGAGCCCCGTTTTATGACGGGGCTTTTACATAAAAAGTCTCCGGCTAGGCCGGAGACTGGGTTTACGAGTATCGGTTATTATGACATCATGGCTTCGTAGGCAAGCTGGACTAACTCCAATCCGTCATCGAACATTATTTCTGCGTTTGGGTTGCTGTTTATGATTGCCTTTATCTGCAGAAGCATTACGGCTTCTTTTTTTGCAATCTCGTTACCGATTTCTTCGGGAAGAGAGTCGATCAGCTGTGCCCAGCCAGAGGTGTCGATGTTCTCAGGAAGCTTTGCATTCTCTGTCTGTATGCCGTCGGTATAAACCCAAACCGCAGGCTTCGTGAGAGCCTGAAGCTTGGTGGTGAGCCTTAACAACTCGAGGTTTTTCTCGGTCTGCTCTTTTTCGCAGCTGATGATCGTCTGCTCGGCCTGCCTGATTTTTTCCCTCTCGCCCTCGTAGATTCTTTTAAGTTCATCGAGACGTTCGATTAAATCTTTAAGGGCTTTTTCGTTTTCCAGGGCTTTTGCTTTGCTGTCCAGTATTGTTCTGGACGCCTGTTCCTGCTTCTGAATGCTGACTCTGAGCTCTTCTTCGCAGATTGATATCTCCTTCTGGAGTTGCAGAATTTCCTTTTCTGTTTCCGTCGTTTCCGTTGTCTCTGTTGTCTCTGCTTTATCCTGATAGTCGATTCCTTCCGAAGCGGCATTAGATGCGGGTGTGGGTTTCTCCTGGGTGGGCTTCGGAGCTGCGCATGAATGATCGTTGTTTTCGATTTTCGTGCGAATGCTCTTCGCGGATTTGGGGTTCTTTTGACTGAGCTTTTTCAGCCTTTCGAACATTTCCTCTTTTGTTATCCCTATCAGCTGAGCTATCTCAGCCGAGCTCTTCCCTCTGTCTGCCAGTTTATGCATCTTTGCGAGTGGAAGAATTATAACACCTGTTTTGTTTCCATGATTTTTAGCCATTTTATTTACCTCCTATTGTCTCTCTGATCGTCTGCTGAAGGATAGATATCTGCTCCAGCATTTCTTGATAGATTCTAACCAACTCCTGAGCTTCGCTCAGATCATTTTTGGGCTTTGGATTTTTTGTCACACTTATGTGTTCTCCGCAACCTCGTCCAGGAAACGCTAAAAGCTCGTCTCTGTTGAGGCCGGTTCTTTGAATAATTGTGCCGATGACTGTTTTATACATATCATCGATTCCAAGTCCGTATCGAATACGGATCGCATTCGGCGTATATCCGCATTCTCGCCACGCCAAGAAGTGCTTGGCGCAGTGGTCAACGCGGATTTTTTTCGATTTGTCTCTTATGGCTTCCAACTCCATTATGAGCTGGACATTCGAGACTTTGATTGGCTCCATAGACATCCCCCCTTAGATGTAAATATTGTACTCGTTAAGATGCTCATTTTTAACAATGCTTCGCGATTATACTACTTTTCATAAAAAAAGTCAAGCCTCTTTATTGGCTTGACTGCGTCTTAAATAAATGGACTCTTTTATTCCCAACTGACCGAATTATTGCTTGGGTAGATACTGATCCAGACTTGGCCGCGATTTAATTCGATTTCTTCGCCATCCTCATTAATGAATTTTAGTTCGCTATCGACGCTTTCGCGTTGCCATTTGGCGCTTGTGACAGTTCCGTTCTGGAAAATATATGCCTTGCCACCACCGACGGTGCGATAATCTGAATATGGTGAACCTGGGCGAGCGACTGCGTCGGTTTCGAGCGCAATGACGACATCTGGAGCGAGCTGGGTCGTTTCGCCGCTCTCGTTTACTACTTCGTGGGTTTGGCCGGTAGCAAAGGAGCGTTTGTAATTGTTTGCGGCTTCGTCGTAATTATAAACAATATTAAAGAGGTCACCAGACATTTCAATGCGAATTGTGCGGGCGGTAATATCTGCGCTTCTGGTGTCGGTATCTGGCTTGACGCGTGAGAAGCCGTTGAATTCCGAGGTGGTATACCCGCGATTAGCGTTTAGTTCATCAAGGGCTTCAAAGCTTGTATAGACATTATGCGGCGCCCAGCGAGAGCTAATGCGCCAGTAGCTATCGTCGTTAAAGAATTGATCAATGTCGCGGTATTCTGGATTATTGCGTACGAGACTTAAGGCGTTTTCGGAACCACCAACGTGTGCAATACTGCAATGATATGGTTTAGCAAATTCAGCATAGGTCATGCGGAGGCTGCGTACTGGACCAATATATTGAGGCTTGCTTTCTTGGAAAATAGCCATGAAACGCGTGATGCCACCTTCGGCGATAGCTTCGTAAACAACACCGGCCTGATCGAGACCGGATTGCGGGCGAGCTTCTGGGCTATTTTCAATCATGATACAGGTGGCCGCAATACCAACTTCGTTTGAGCTAACTTCACGTCCAGTAAGTTTCGAGTAATAGATTTCGTCTGCGGCGGTTTTGATCTGGTTGTCACCGGAGATTTGTTCGGAGATTTTTGGTCCCATTAGGAAATAAACTGCCGTACCAACACTAACTAAGATAAACAAAATGACTAAAAAGATAATTAGAGTTTTACGGCTTTTCTTGTTTTTTGGCTTAATTTCGAGATTTTTAGCCTTTTTGGATGCTTTCTTGGCGTTTTTTGCTTCAGCTTTAGCGAGTTTTTTAGCGTTTCTCTCTTCTTCTTTGGCGAGAAGTTTAGTGTCTTTGCGGGTAGCCTTTTCAATGACGTCTTCGTTGTTTTTGCTCAAATCGTCTTTTTCTTTTGGCTTGCTCGCTTGTTTTGCGCTTGGAGCTTTGCCTTTCTTTTTTAGCTCGCTCTCTTCATAAAGTTTAATAAGAGTATCGTCCTGCTGTTGTGGTTTCTTGCGCAGTTGAAAACCAGCACGCGGGAGTTGTTTCTTATCGCTCATATATATAGTATAACATAAGTGTTAAAAGCTTGTTTTGGGCATCAAAAAACTCCCAAGAAGGGAGTTTTTAGAGCTAATCGCGACCAAAAGCTGTAATGACGGCGTGAAGTCTGGCTAGGGTCTTTTCGCGACCGAGGACGCTGAGTGTGTCGTGTAAGGCTGGGCTAAATGGTGCGAAGCTGACGCTGAGGCGGACGAGGCCAAAGAATACGGCTGGTTTTTGACCGCTTTTCTCGAGAAGCTCGTTGAGTTTATTTTGAAGCATCTCGGCGGACCATTCGTTGAGCTCGGCAAGCCCATCGGCGGCGAGCTTGAGAATATCACAAAGTTCTTTTTCAGAAAGCTTTTTGAGCGCTTTGTTAGTTGTAAGCATATCCATGTCGACGTTTGGATCTTCAAAGAAGTAGGTTGTCATGGTGCGAAGGTCAGAAAGCGTTTTGAGGCGATCGTAGATAATACAGAAGACTTTGTACTTCTCTTCCTCGGAGACCTTGGCGGCGATTTCTGGCCAGAAGTCTTTAGTGCGAGCAAATAGAGCTTTGGGGTCTTCGGTAAAGAGACGGCGAATCCATTGACCGTTGAGCCAGATGAGTTTTTGTTCGTCGTAACGAGCGCCGGCGCGCTGAATACGATCTAGGCTAAATTTTTCAATGAGATCTTGCTTGCTATAGATTTCGTCTTCGGTGCCATCATTCCAGCCTAGGCAGGCGAGGAAGTTTAGCATGGCTTCTGGTAAGATGCCATCGGCGCGGTAGTCTACGGCAGATTTGGCGCCATCGCGCTTGCCAAGCTTTTTGTTGCCCGCTGGAGCTAGGATGTGTGGCAAGTGAACGAACTTTGGCGTATCGACTCCTAGAGCCTCGTAGAGGGCTAGATAATTTCCCATACTTGGAAGGTATTCTTGACCACGGAAGATATGTGTGATGCCCATTGTGGCGTCGTCTACAATATGTGCGAAGTTATAGGTCGGAAGGCCGTCGGCTTTGATGAGGATAATGTCGTCCTGAGTTTCTGGACCCATATGAAGATCGCCAAAGACTTCGTCGTGATAATCCCTGTCCTTAGGGTCAGCCTTGAAGCGTAGTGGCATGCCAGGCTCCCATTCCGGGGTGTTTTCTGGGCGATAGTTGCGATATAGAAAGGCTTTCTTGGCTTTGTTTGTTTCTTCGCGATACTTAGCGATCTGCTCGCTAGGAGTTGGGTCGGCATAGGCGCGACCTTTAGCGATGAGCTTCTTCGCCCATTCGATGTAGATTTCTTTGCGTTGAGTTTGGAAATATGGACCGTGGTCGCCACCTTTGATTGGACCTTCGTCCCAGTCAAGACCAATCCATTGTAGGGTATCCTCGATAAGTTCGGTTGCGCCTTCGACATAGCGTGCTTGGTCGGTGTCTTCGATGCGCAGAATATAGCTACCTTCTTCGTTTTGCTTTGCAAGGAGGTATGGATAAATTGCCGAGCGTAAATTTCCGATATGAATATAGCCGGTCGGCGACGGCGCAAAACGTGTAACTACTTTCATAGCTGTTATTATATAACAATTTTAGTGTTTAGCAAAAAGACAAGCTTTGTTGAGAGTTTTTATTTGTGCGCTAGAGCGACTTTGATATCTTCGATTTGATCGCGTAGCTCGGCGGCGCGTTCAAATTCGAGGTTGGCTGCGGCGAGTTGCATTTGTGAAGATAATTCTTTGATGATGGTTGGATATTCTTCCGGTGGGATCTTTTTAAGATTGAGTTTATTACTCTTCTCTTTTTGCGGAATAATAGCGCGGAGTCCTTCGGAGATTTCCTTTGCGACAGAATGTGGCGTAATGCCGTGTTTTTGATTGTAGGCTTGCTGAATCTCGCGGCGGCGATAGGTTTCTTCGATGGCGCGATGCATGCTGCCAGTCATGTTGTCTGCATACATAATAACTTTGCCGTTTTCGTGGCGGGCGGCGCGACCAATGGTCTGAATGAGGGCGGAATCGCTACGAAGAAAACCTTCTTTGTCGGCGTCAAGGATAATAACTAGAGAGACTTCTGGTAGGTCGAGACCTTCGCGCAAAAGGTTAATGCCTACGAGAACGTCGTAAACACCGGAGCGGAGATCATGCAAAATGTCACCGCGCTCCATGGTGTCGATGTCTGAATGAATATAGGCGGTTTTGATGCCTAATTCGATGAGATGTTCGGATAAATCTTCAGCCATACGCTTCGTGAGCGTAGTAATGAGGATGCGTTGTTTCTTGGCAATGCGTTGATCGATTTCCTCGACGAGGTCGTCGATTTGGTTTTCGCTTGGGCGGACTTCAATTTCTGGATCAAGGAGACCAGTCGGGCGAATTACCTGTTCGGCGATGCCTTGGCTATGCTCTTTTTCATATTCGCCTGGCGTGGCGGAAATATAGACAACTTGATTAATATGACGATCGAATTCGGCAAATGTGAGCGGACGGTTATCTAGTGCGCTTGGCAAGCGGAAGCCGTATTCGACAAGTGTTTCTTTGCGTGCGTGATCACCATTAAACATACCACGTACCTGCGGTATGGTCATATGTGACTCGTCGATAAGCATGAGAAAATCGTCTGGGAAGAAGTCAAGAAGGGTTGACGGCGGTTGACCAAGTTTGCGTCCTTCAAGGTGACGCGAATAGTTTTCGATGCCCTTTACGAAGCCGGTCTGCTCGAGCATTTCGAGGTCGTACTTAATACGTTGGCTAAGGCGTTGTGCTTCGAGGTACTTGTGCTGCTTATTGAAGTGGTCGAGGCGGATTTTGTATTCGGCACGTATGAGATCAATGGCGTGATCAAGATCTTCTTTTGGTGTGGCATAGTGCGTGTTTGGGAAAATACCGATTTCGTTTGGCGAAGCTAGAACCTCGGCAGTGAGTGGGTCGATAACTTTGATGGTTTCGATGCCGTCAAAACCAAATTCAATACGGTAGGCGCGGTCGCCGGAAGCTGGAAAAACGTCAACTACGTCGCCGCGTACGCGGAAATTGCCGCGCTCGAAGGCGATATCGTTGCGGTGGTACTGGATTTCGGTGAGAGTGCGGATAAATTCGTTAAGTTCGCGTGGTTCGCCCTTGGCGACGCGGATCGCCATCTTTTTGTAGTTGTCTGGCGAACCAATGCCATAGATGCAGGAAACAGATGCGACGATAATGGTGTCACGGCGGGTAAGCAGAGCCTCGGTGGCGGCATGGCGTAGACGGTCGATTTCTTCGTTGATGGCAGAGTCTTTTTCGATATAAGTGTCCGTACTGGCGATGTAAGCTTCCGGCTGATAGTAATCGAAGTAAGAAACGAAATAATGCACTTCGTTTTCCGGGAAAAAGTCGCGGAATTCAGAATAAAGCTGCGCGGCGAGGGTTTTGTTGTGCGCTAAAACTAAGGTCGGACGATTGTATTGTGCAATAAGATTAGCCATAGTAAAGGTTTTGCCGGAGCCGGTCACGCCGAGGAGGGTTTGCTCGCGCTTGCCAAGATTAAGCCCGTTCAAAAGCGTTTGGATGGCTTGGGGCTGGTCGCCAGTCGGTTGGTATTTACTATGTAACTTGAAATCCATGACTATTATTATATCAAATAACAAAAATCTCCCCGAAGGGAGATTTTTGTGACTAGTTTAGATTGTTAGGCTTTCTTGCCGTCGACCCATTCGTCTTTCTTTGCGGCTGCACCTGCTGGAGCTGCACCTGCCTTAGCTTCGTCAGAAGCGAGGAAGGTTGTCTTTGCTGGGCTGGCGCCTGCGCCGAGATAGCTAGCATCGCCGAAGCCGAGGATAGCCATGAAGATTGGGCTTACGAGGACCAAACCTACAGCGAAGCCGGTTTCCTTGCCGAAGACCTTGGCAAGACAGTACATTTCATAGACTGAGAATGCGAGGGTTACGAGACCGCCAACGATTGGGATGATGGAAGCGAATGGGATAACAAGCGCCATCCAGCCCTTGATACCACAGATTTCACCCAAAGTGTAAGTGTTAAGGAATGGGATAAGAGAATACCAACCCTTCTTACCAGCCTTGGTGAAGACCTTCCACATCACGATGATGAAGAAGATTGCAACTGCTAAGCCGATAAGCCAGATAACGGCACCCATGGCCATGATGCCACCGAGAATACCTGCAGCTTCTGCGTCAGAAAGCTGGCTAGAGCCAGTGCTATAGCTATAATCGTAGTTATAGTTCATTTTGTGTAAGTTTTCCTTTCGAAAAATTAATACTTATTTAAGATAATTTTAGCACAAAATACGCAAAAACAATATTTTTGTAGTAAAATGCTAGTGCTTTTTTATGTTTTCTATGAAATCTTTGCCACGTTCTTCGAAATTTTTGTAGAAGCCATAGCTTGCGGCGGCCGGAGATAGCAAGCAGATTTTGCCTGGTTCGGTTTCACGGAAGGCGATATCTACGGCTTCGGTCATGTTTGCGGCGCTAAACAAGCGCTGTTTATATGCGGCGGCGTTAAAAATATCCATAAAACGCTTGGTAGTGTTTGGTAAAAGGATAATATTTCGGACACTACTGTCGCGAAGGAAATCTACGAGCGGTGTGTAATCTAGGCCGCGATCCATGCCGCCAAGAATGAGCGTATTGACGTCGCCAAGGGCTTGTACGGCGCGAATTACGGCTTCTTGTGCGGTGGCGATGGAATCGTTGTAAAATTTAATCTTTTGGTATTCGCCGACGTATTCGAGGCGATGCGGCAAGCCATGGAAATCTTCGACGGCGGCAAGGCATTCGCTTTTTGTCAGACCAAAGCCAATACAAGCGCGAACTGCGGCACGGATATCGTTGCGGTTATGCTCACCAATAAGTGTGGTTTTAATTTCTTCGTTCGAGATGTTTATGTTGGCAATATCGACGGTTTCGGCATCTAGTGCTTCGATTTCTTCTCTTGTGGCGTGTTGGAAAATATCACCGTATATGAGGAGATCTTCGCTAGTCTGAAAACGATAGATGTTTTTCTTAGCTGTAAAGTAATCTTCTGGTTTAGTGTAATGATCAAAGTGCTCTTCGTAAAGGTTTAGTAATACTGCGATATGAGGGCTGGCCTTAACATACTCGAGTTGGTGGCAGCTGAGTTCGAAAACAATGATTGTCTCGTAATCGAGTTTATCAATAACATCAAAGCAAGATTGGCCAATATTACCGGTCAGAACCGCTTTTTTGCCGCAATGCGTAAGGATGTGATAAATTAGAGAGCTTGTAGTACTTTTGCCTTTGGTGCCCGTGATTCCGATGATAGGGTTTTGACAGAAACAAAGGAAAAGGTCACTAAGAGAGGTGATTTTTTCTTTATCCTCGCTGCTAACGAAATCCTTAATAACAACTCCTGGGGATTTGATGATGACGTCAAAATCATGGCAATGGCGGAGATAATCTGCGCCAGAAAAAGTGAGGACGCCATCAATTTCGAGAGGCTTAACGTCAGCGACGGCTACGGCGTTGTCTGGGAGATTTTCTTGGATGAATTTGAGCGCACTTTGCCCTTCCCGACCATAACCGAGGATGAGGATGCTTTTGTCGCGCAAGTATTGGATTATGTCGTTTTTCATAGGCTCTGAAGCATTCTTAGGTGTTCTTCTGGGATGCTGTTTTCAGGATTAAAGTAATTCGGGATGTCGCCGTATGGGGTCTTACCATAGGCGTTGGCTTGATACAGACGTAGGAGGTATGGGAGGTTTTCGGGGTTTTGATTTTGGACGGCAAGGTCGAGGCTATAGCAAATCTCTTCCTTGGTACCAACGCATTCAAACGGCTTGATGGTTTCTGGGAAGACGAGACCATTGAAGGTTTCGAGTAAGCTTTCGTCGTCGAGTAGATTGTGACCGAAGATGGCTTCGAGTTTGGCTTTTTCGACAAAGGGATAGAGCATGATGTATACATAAAGACATTTGGCACAGTGGCCGCACCACTTGTTCTCTTTTGTGCCAACATTGCAGCTACGGAAAAGTGTGAGGTATTGCGGGAACTGAAGGAATTTTTGGCAGATCTGATATTCGTTCATGCAGCGCAGGAGACTGAAATAGAGGATTTTGTCCGTAAGGTAGTAGTTAACGTAGTTTTGGAAGTCTCTTTCGAACTCAAAGCTTTTGGAATACTGATGATTGATGTTTGTGCCGACGATATTGCCTTGGTTTGCGCTTGCCTCGTTTGAGACTGGTATATATTTCTTGTTGTTGAGGTAAGCAACAATGAGTGCGGCAAAGGCTAAAGTGGACGAGAATGGGATGTGGCCATTGTAAAAGCCCTGCTTATTTAGTTCTAACAAGTGATTATCGAAGTTGAGATTAAAATTGCGTGTTTCGATTTGTTTGTAGCCAGCTTCGCGAATTGAATCGAGCGCTGCGCGGTTTTCTGGATAGAGGCTACGATTGAATTGTAGACAGAGATTATCGTTGTGAACTGGCTGGAGTGCTTCGAGTGTGACGATAGAATCTTTGCCGCCGCCAACTGGAATAAGGTTGCCGCTAAAATTATTGCCGATGCTATAGAGGCTGCGTGGCGGATTGTTGTTCTGGCGATTTTCTGGAGCCTCGATGCATTCGATTTTCATGAACTCGTCGAAGCTGAAGTTGAGTTGATTGACGAACATAAATTCGCCGAGGCCGTTATAGAAGAGCTTACGGAAGAATAACTTTTGATTGTCGTCAATATATCCGGCTTTAATTATGAATTCTGGCGCGCAAGAAAGCTTGTAATAGCTAATGGCGTTAATGATACCGAAATTGAAGAATAGTTCATGAAGGAAGACTTCGTCGACCTCTTTATTAGTGATGCTTTCGGTTGGAATGAGGACTTCTGGTTGGAATACATGTTCGCCGAGGTGATAAAGATATTTGACTTGTAGGCCGGTACTGCTTTTTGTAATTTCAAAAGAGTCGAAAACGAATTGTTTGTATAGTTCGCGCTTGTCTTGCATAAGGATATTGTAGCATAATCATTCTCTGTTTCGTCCGCGCGATCTAGATGATCCGTATGGGCAGTTCAGTGGCCTACTCTGGATATATGCGGTAAAATTTAAGATATGAAACGTTTGTGCTATGTCATTACGACGTTGGTTTTGTTGGTGATTGAGGTTTTAATTGCTCTATTTGTGCATGATAATTTTGTTCGCCCTTATATTGGTGATGTTCTTGTTGTTATTGCGATTTATGCTTTTGTGCGTATTTTTATTCCTGAAAAATGTCGTTTGCTTCCGCTTTGGATTTTTGTGTTTGCGGTTTTCGTAGAAGTTTTGCAGTTGTTTGGAATTGTACGATTGTTAGGCTTGTCAAATAATCGTTTTATGAGTGTGTTGATTGGCGGAACTTTTGATTGGAAAGACGTTGCTTGTTATGCGGTTGGCTGCGGAGTACTGGCTTTGTATGAGGGTTTTCTTACTAAGCGCTTATGTAAGGCGAAATAGCCGGATATTTTGCAATATATTATTACTTTTGACAAGGTTTAGCGGCTGGATTTTTGAGGCATTTTAAGGTATAATTTTTAGCCATGGATGGAGACGCAATACGTATTCGCGGCGCGCGAGCGAATAATCTAAAAAACATCGATATTGATATCCCACGCGACAAACTTGTGGTAATGACTGGCTTGTCTGGTTCGGGAAAATCTTCCCTTGCTTTTGATACGATTTATGCTGAAGGTCAGCGTCGCTATGTTGAGTCTCTTTCGTCTTATGCGCGTATGTTCTTGGGGGTAATGGACAAGCCGGACGTTGATACGATTACCGGTCTCTCCCCTGCTATTTCGATTGATCAGAAGTCTACTTCGCGCAATCCGCGTTCTACTGTGGCGACCGTGACGGAAATCTACGATTATCTGCGTTTACTTTTTGCGCGCATTGGCGTACCTCATTGTCCGATTTGTCATAAAACAGTTGCGAAGCGTACAGTTCAAGATGTGATTGATCAGGTATTGACCTGGAAGGTGTCTTCTAAGCTGATGATTCTTGCACCGATTGTGGCACATAAAAAGGGTTCGTTCTCGCATATTGGCGAGCAATATCAGGCAAAGGGTTTTGCGCGTGCCCGCGTGGATGGAATTATTTATGCTTTGGATGAGTGGCCGGAGCTAGACAAAAATCTTTACCATGATATCGAGATTGTAGTTGATCGCTTTGTAATGGCGCCAGATATGGAAAGCCGTATTTCGGCTTCGGTTGAGCAGGCTTTGAGCCTAGGCGACGGTGTTATTAAGGTGCTTTGTATTAAGGATAATTCGACGGCCTTGGGCAGCAATCATATCAATACGCTCGATGCGGAGGTGGTGACCTATTCGCAGCGCTATGCCTGTCCTGATCATCCGGACGAATTAATTCCGGAGCTTGAACCACGTCTCTTCTCTTTCAATCAGCCACAAGGTGCGTGTCCGGTTTGTACTGGTCTTGGTACGCGTATGGAGATTGATCCAGAGTTGGTTCTGAATCCAAACCTTACGATTGCTGAGGGGGGTATTCGTCCGTATAATCGCGTCAATCAGGACGCTTGGTGGCTAAAGCGTTTGACAGTTGTGGGCGAAAGGCATGGTTTTTCGGTGCGTACGCCAATTGGCTTACTCTCGGATGAGGCGAAGCAGATTATTCTTTATGGTACAGGCGAAGAAAAATATCACGTTAAATTAAATAACGGTTATGAATACAACTCGGTTTATGAGGGTGTAATTCCAAATCTTGAAAGACGTCATAAGGAGACGGAGTCGGAGTTTATTCGTAAAGATATCGAACGTTTCATGCGCGAGCATGTTTGTCAGAGCTGTCACGGCGCGCGCTTGAAGCCAGTTGTTCTTGCTGTGACGGTACATGATTTAAATATTATGGACATGTGTTCGATGGATGTCGATCAGACCTTGGATGTTTTGAGTGGTGATTTGGGTTTGACGGAAAACGAGCAAATGATTGCTGGACCAATCTTGAAGGAGATTAAATCGCGCGTGGGTTTCATGAAGGATGTCGGTTTGAACTATCTCGAACTTTCACGCTCGGCGGCGACGCTTTCGGGTGGTGAGGCGCAGCGTATTCGTTTGGCAACGCAGATTGGTTCTGGTCTTCAAGGCGTGCTTTATGTCTTAGATGAGCCTTCGATTGGCTTGCATCAGCGTGACAACGATCGTCTAATTGCAACTCTGAAGCATTTGCGCGATTTGCATAACACCGTGATTGTAGTCGAGCATGATGAGGATACTATCCGTTCAGCGGATTACTTGGTGGATATTGGCCCCGGCGCGGGTGTTAAAGGTGGTAAAGTTGTAGCGGCTGGTACGCCTGACGAAGTCGCCAAAATGAAAGATTCGATTACTGGTCAGTATCTTTGCGGTAAAAAGAAGATTGAAGTACCAAAGAAGCGTCGCAAACCGAGTGGTAAATATCTTGAAGTGATTGGTGCGCGCGAGAATAATTTGAAGAATATCGATGTAAAGTTCCCACTAGGTGTCATGACAGTGGTTTCCGGTGTGTCTGGTTCGGGCAAATCTACGCTCGTGAATAATATTGTAGCGAATGAGTTACTTGCTCGCTTGCATCGTGCACAGACTGTGCCTGGCGCACATGAGCGGATTGATGGTATCGAAAACCTAAACAAAGCGATTGTGATTGATCAGTCACCGATTGGTCGTACGCCACGTTCGAACCCTGCGACTTATACGGGTGTATTTAATTATATTCGTGAACTCTTTGCTAATCAGCCAGAGGCACAGGTGCGTGGTTATGGTCCTGGGCGCTTCTCCTTCAATGTGAAAGGTGGTCGTTGTGAGAACTGTCAGGGTGATGGTGTAATTAAGATTGAAATGCATTTCTTGCCGGACGTGTTTGTGACTTGTGATGTTTGTCATGGCAAGCGATACAATCGTGAAGCGCTTGAAGTGCGCTATAAAGGTAAGACAATCTCTGATGTGCTTGAAATGACTGTAGATGAGGCGTTAGAATTCTTTGAAAATATTCCAGTCATTGCCAATAAGATGAAAACTCTACAAGAGGTTGGTCTGGGCTATATTCGTCTTGGTCAGCCAGCGACAACTTTCTCTGGTGGCGAGGCGCAGCGCATTAAGCTCGCCACGGAGCTTGCGCGTCGCTCGACGGGTAAGACTTTGTATATTCTTGACGAGCCTACGACCGGTCTTCATACGGATGATGTTGGGCGTTTGCTCTCAATTCTACATAAGCTCGTAAATGGCGGTAACTCAATGATTATTATCGAACATAATCTCGACGTGATTAAGAGTGCGGATTATATTATCGACATGGGTCCAGAAGGTGGCCAAGGTGGCGGCAAAGTGGTTGCGGTCGGTACGCCGGAAGAAGTAGCAAAAAATCCAAACTCGGTTACTGGTGAATATCTAAAAAGACTTTTAAAGAAGTAATCAAAAAATCCCCGATTAATTCGGGGATTTTTGGCGGCTTCAATTAATCGTTTTGTGTATAGATGAGCTTGAAGTTCTTGTTGTAATATTCTGTTATGTCGTTGGACTTTTCGACTCGAATATACATTGGGTTGTAGTCGATATCGTTCGCTTCGAACGTTGCACTCTTGCCGGTAACGAGGTTGTAAACGTGATAATTGTTATTGTTTTCTTCTTCGTATGCTCCAATGAAGCTAGAATATGTCTCGAAGCTAAGGTAGGTTGTATCGAATTCGGTGACGACTTTGCCGTTTGAGGCTTGTAATAGATAGCTCTTGTCGGACTTATTGCCGATAACATAGTTTTTGCCCTTACTCTTTAGATACTCGTAGGTGACGGTATCTGGGGTTCGAATGCGCTTATATTCGCAAGGAATGGCTTGGGTCTTATTGGTCATAAGGCCATAGCCGGCATTACAGCTAAAGATGGTAGAATTTGTGACGATTTCCCATTTGGTTAGATCCTCGGATTCTTCATAATCGCCATCTTTTGGTTCTTCGGTAGTAATTGCTCCGGTCTTTAGATTAAAGTATTCTGTGTCGTGCTTGTTTTTAGAACTATAGGTATCGTCATAGATTTTGTAATAGCCATTCTTGCCTGCACCGTAGTGATATACTTCGATTTCATAATCGTATTCTTTGGCGATTTTGTCATTCCAGATGAGAAGATACTTTGAGCAATCGTCTCCATCATAGAGACAGAAATCAGTATAATCGCCGGTCCAAACGGCATCGTAATTAAGATTATCTGTAATTACTTTGCCAGAATCGGCATTTATGATCGTGTAGCGACCGTCATCAATTTCGAGTGCGGCGTAAGCCTGTTCGAGCTCGTCTGATTCTTCTGTAACGTCCCAGCTAGTGCTGGTGGATTGATAGCTATAGACAGCTTTTCCTTTTCTGTTGTAAATGGTTTTTTCGCCACTAAGATAGTTGGCTGTATCGGTTACGAGGTAATAACCTTCGTCTTCAGAAAAGATTTCTTTGCCTTCTGGCAGGATTTTCTTAAGGCTTTTATTGTAGAGCTGGTCGCCGACGCGCCAAATTTCGTATTCTGGATCGTAGCTGATTCTATCGCCGCTTGCGGCAACGAGCAAAACTTTGCCTTTGCGGTCAATAATAGCGCTTTGAAGGTCGTTGCCGTCTTTGATTTTGACAACTGCCTTGTCGCCTAGGAAATCCGATGCGCTTTCGAATTGTGGCTGAATGACTATTTTGCCGCTAAGGTTTATAAAACCATATTTGTCGTCCTGTTTGACGGCAATTAATACGTTCTCGCTAAAGATTTCGTCGGCAAGCTTAGCATCATCGCTTCTGAAGAGCTTTGGAATAAAGATGAAGCCGAGAATTACAAGTAGTATGGCAGCGCAGGCAATTGCGCCAATGAGAATAAACTTTTTTGGCAAAGGCTTTTTGGCTGCTGTGGGTGCAGCTGCAGCTTGCGGGGCGGCTGTGACCTGTGGAGTAGTTTGTGGCTCCGGTGTTGGAGCTGGCGTTGTAGCAGTTTCTGCTGCTGGAGCAGGGGTTGCTTCTGTTGTTGGGGCGGCAGTTTCTGCTGTTGGGGCAGCTGTCACTGGTGCTTCTGGCGCATCCGTTGTCGGGGTTGGCTCAGGGTTAGGATTGATATTTGAGTTTGGATCCATGAAAAACTCCTTTATTGTTGAACCTATTATACCAGACAAATTGCTTAGGGTTAAATAGATAGTGTATCTGTTTGCTTAGAGTTCATAAATGGGGTAACATATATCTATAAAGGTTAATTAGGGAAAGAAAATCATGAGTGAAATTTCATTGAATCTCACCAAGCGTGAGCTTACCGGAAAGAAAGCAAAGTCCCTCCGCGAAAAAGGTATTGTTCCTTCTGTCGTATTTGGTGGTAAGGAGCCGATTTTGACTCAGTCCGAATATGTCGAGACCGATAAGGCGGTCCGTGCTGTTGGCTACCACTCCCCTCTCGATCTTGTTATTGATGGCAAGAAACAGATGGCGATGGTAAAGACTGTTGCGATGGATCCGGTCAAACATACATTTATTAATATTGAATTCCAGTCTATCAAGGCGAATGCCGTTGTCGAGGCTACTGCGCCAATTGTAGTTGTTAATTATGAATCTTCCGATGCGAGCAAGGCTCATCTCGAGATTTTGCATGTTCTCGAAGAGGTTGAAGTTAAGGCTAAGCCGGCCGATCTTCCAGAGGCAATCGAGGTTGATGCTTCGAAACTTGCGGCCGCTGGGGATCGTTTGATTGTTGCCGACATCGTTCTTCCTAAGGGTGTTGAGTTTGCTGATAAGGAAATCGATACTGAAGCTGTCATTGCTAATGTTTACGATCCTGCTACTGAAGCCGCAGAGCGCGACGCGAAGGCTGAGTCGGATAAGGCTGCCGAGGATGCTCGTGCCGCCGAGGCTGAAGCTGAAGCTGCCGAAGAGGAAAAGAAAGAAGAAGCCTAAAGCTTTTTCTGAGGCGAGCCCCTCTCTTGTGGGGCTCGTTTTTTTTGTAACAAAAAACCGCCTCTATAGTAGGCGGTTTCAATTGCACTATTTCTTGCGTAAAGCTTGAGTGTTAGCGATGAGTCGTGCTTGGAAGCCCATACGTGCGGCGTCTGCATTAGCATTGTCGCCCTTCCAGGCATTGAGTGCCGGATCTTGTAGGGCGCGAGCGAAGCTGAATGTAACCGGCCATGGGAATGGTCCGTTGTTTGTGACTTCTTGAAGGTTGTCCGTAGCTTGCGTCACGCTTTGGCCGCCGCTGAGGAATACGACGCCGGCAAGGTCGGCTGGCACGTGTGCTTTGAGGACGTCTGCCGTAGCCTTACCAACTTCAGCTGGCGTAGATTGAACAGCTTGTTTTTTACCAGCGAGTACCATGTTGACCTTAAGGATGCATCCAGGTAAGATGATTTGCTGTTTCTTGAGCTCGATAAACAGTGCGTCGAGGATTTTGCTAGTTGTGTCGATGCTTTGTTGGAGGCTGTAGTCGCCGTCGTAAACTAGTTCTGGTTCGACAATTGGTACAATGTTTGCGTTCTGACAATCTTTGGCGTACTGGGCGAGGATTTCGGCGTTCTTTTGGATAGCCATATCGCTTGGACTGTGGTTGGTTAGTTCGAAAGCGGCGCGCCATTTAGCGAAGCGTGCGCCCATTTGGTAATACTCTGCGAGCCTTTGTGGAAGATCATCGAGACCCTGGGTGTATTTTTCGTCGGAATTTTCGAAATTAACAAGTCCCTTGTCGACCTTGATACCTGGAATAATGCCTTTGTCTTTGAGATAGGTGACAAAATCTCGGCCGTCGTCGGCTTTTTGACGTGCAGTTTCGTCAAAGAGAATGACGCCACTAACGTACTTTTCAAGGTCTGGAGTCGTGAAGAAGAGGTTGCGGTAATCGCGACGATGCTGTTCGTCGTCTGGGATATTCATGGATTCGAATTTTTTGTGGATTGAGCCGCCCGATTCATCGGCTGCAAGTATACCCTTTCCTGGTGCGAGCAATTTTTTAGCGTTTTCTTCAACTTCGGACATTTTGACTCCTTTTTTGTTTATTTTTTCGACTAAATACTCATTTCCGAGAATAATTTGTTCGAGTTTCTTGAGATTTGCAGTATTACCGAGGCGGGATTCTTGGATGTTAGCGCGAGCGAGCAAGAGGCACTCTGAAACGGTTTTGTGATTAAGAATAGCGCCAAGAATTGTGGCTGCCACGGTCTGATTAAGGCTGAGGCGGGTCAGCAGATCTTTTGACTCGACATGAAGTGGCGCAGAAATGCGACGACCTTGAAAAGTGACATCCTTCTTTGTAATAAGGATAGGGTTTTTGGCTGGATAATGGAGCTTAGTGTCAGCGATAATCAGGCTGGATCGTTCGAGTAGCTTGCGGATATGTCTGGCGTTTTGCGAGCTGCGTTTGTTGATAAAGAAAGCTAATCTTGTTTGTGGATGATCTTTAAGGTAATTTGCGATTTTGTCGCCAAGGATAGGGGTAATATTAGCGCTACGATCGATATAGAGCCAATCAGGGGCTTCGGTAGGTGTAGACCAGTCTGATTCGCGGAATTTGCTAGGCGTCAAATAGGACAATTCATTGTCGTGGCAAAGGATATAACGATAATCTACTTGCGATTCGTTTGTAAAGAATTGACCATCCATAAAACGTGCAGGCGTATTGACGATTTGTGCATCGATGTTAAAGCGCGATAAGACTTCAAGGCTGACGCTAGCGCCGCCATAGATTGAGGCGCGGGAATAAAATTTGTATGAACTGTGATTGAAAGCAAGGTCGAGCCAATTCGTGCCGTTCTGGTCTTTTTCGAAATTGTTCAGACGGTTATCGAAACGAAGATATACGTCTTTGGTAATATTGCCCACGATTAAGACTTTTGCCATAAGCTTATTATAGCATAAGCGATACAGAAAAGCCCCGTCTTAAAAAGTGGGGCTTTGAGTTGTGAAATGGATTCGTTGTCCGGGTTTATTTCTTATGCCATTCGATATTATTTTTACAATGCGTACATTTGCCGACTGTGCCGATGACACTGTTGCTGTAGCCGCAATGCGGGCATTTAATGACGTGTGGGCGGGTCTTCTCGGCTTCGATTTCGCCCTCGATTTCGCCTGCTTTTTGATTTTTGACTTTGTCTTTAAGGTGGCGCATTTCTTCTTCGTGGCGCGCTTCTCTTTCTTCTTTTTCTTCGAGTTTTTTCTTGTAGTCATCGACTTTTAGTTTTTGCTCTGCTCTTTGCGCCTTTTCGCTTTCGGTGATTTCTTGTTTGAAGAATCTGGTGGCACTCAAGGCTTGTGAAGCTAGGTTGGCGATTTTGCTAAAGATAACGGAAAGAATGAGGACGACGATACTAATAATGACGGTTGAGCGACCGAAGTTGGTGAGGTTTTCGTAGAATGGAACGCTTCGGAAATCTACGAGCGGTTGAAAGGTTGGGATAAGGTCGCCGAAATTGTTTTGGAGGAGTTCGTAGCCGCGCGGAATGAGACAAAGCAAAGCGATAACTAAAATGATGGTAGGTACGCGGTAATAGCGATAGCTACCATAGATAAAAAGGCGCGCAATCAGGAGGATGGCGCCGAGTGGGCGCACAAAATACAGCGCAATCAAGATGACTGGGACACTACAGATGATTTTTGGGAGTGATGGTAAACGAAAAGAAAAGTTTTGAATGCTCATGATTATATTTTATCAACAATTATGCGGATTGTGTTGGTGGGTTAGGCTGGGTTTCTGGCGCCGTCGGTATTGTTTCTTGAACTGTTAGTGTAGTCTCTGGTGTCGTCGGCATAGTCTCCGGCGTCGATGGTATCGAAGTTTGCTGTTCTACTGGAACAGTTTGTGGGGTTGACCGCTCTACTGAAGTGGCTTGCGGAACTATTTCTTGTGCTGGAATGATTTGGGTTGGTTGTGCCGCTTGAGGATCTTGGATGGATTGGGTTGGTTGCGTTTCTTGCGTTGTTTGGGCAGATTTTTCTGCTTCGGCTGGTTGTGTATCCTGAGTAGTGCCGGAGTCTGAAATTGCGACGTTGTTCTTTGCGGTGCGTTTGACGACAATGATACAGAAAATTACTAACGTAACAAAGAAAATAAGCCAAGCTAGGATTGCCTTAATTTCGATTAAGTAATCGTAGATGCAGTGCGCGAGAGTTGAAAGGAAAAGACTGCAGAATATAGGAAGGAAAATGTTTTTGCCTTGTGATTTGTTTAGGCGAGCTTTGCCAATGAAGTAGCCCATTATAATGCCGTGACAGAGATGTCCTGGCACAGCGGTAAGGGCGCGAAGAATTCCGACGATGCCACCGCCTAATATCACGAAGCCGATGTTTTCTATACACGCAAAGGCAAGTGACGAATAGGCCGAATAAACAATGGCGTCGTAGGTTTCATCGAAATGTTTACTTTTGAAACAGAGTATATAAACGACAAGCCATTTAAAGAATTCTTCGATGAAGGCAACGCCTAAGAAAACATCGGCAAAAGATTCGGTTTCTGTTCCTTCGGGGATGAAAAAGTGATCATAGAGTACTTCTAATATTATGACCGGAATAACGGTTAAGCAGCCAAATATAAAGATTTTTTTGAGCAAATCTTTTGGCTCTGGATTCGGATCCTTCTTCTTAATATAAGACAAGAGGAAGATAACCGGCGCGATGGCGAGTAAGAATAGATATTCCATTTGTTATAGTTCTCCCCAGTTTTTTGCGATTTTTACATCGACAGCAAGTTTAACTTTGAAATTGGGTGCGATATTTTCCATTTTTTCTTTTAATATTTTAGCGACTTTTTTGGCTTGATTCTCATCACATTCTACCATAAGCGAATCGTGGATTTGAAGGACAAGCTTGGCGTCTTCTGGTAAAGCTTTGTCTACTTCAATCATGGCGAGCTTAACGAGGTCGGCTTCGGTGCCTTGGATAGGCATGTTAGCAGCGGCACGCTCGGCGGCGGCACGAATAAGGAAGTTTGGCGCGGCAAGGTCTGGGGTTGGACGGCGACGACCAAAGAAGGTTTCGACATAACCGAATTTGCGACCGTGTTCAAGTTGGGCTTTGAGGTAGTCTGCGATTGGCGCGCGGATTTCCATGTATCTATCGATGAAATCTTTAGCTTGGTGGAAGGTCATGCCGGTGCCATCTGAGAGACTTTTGGCGCTCATGCCATAGATGATGCCGAAGTTAATAACCTTGGCGGCGCGACGCTGTTCTTTAGTGACTTGTTCCATTGGGATATTATAGGCATCGCTGGCGGTTTTGACGTGAATGTCTAGGCCAGAGTTGAAATCTTCGATTAGATTCGTATCGTTGGCGAGTTCGGCAGCAAGACGAAGCTCGAACTGTGCATAATCTGCCGCAACGTAAACTTTACCCTTCTCTGGTACGAAGCAATAGCGGATACGCTTGCCGTCTTCGCTACGCACAGGGATATTTTGGAGATTTGGATTAAGGCTGGAGAGGCGACCAGTTGCAGTGACGTCTTGCGTGAAAGTGCTGTGGATGCGAAGATTTTTGTCTGCGAGAGCTGGAAGCGGCGTGATATAGGTGCTGAGAAGTTTGCTAACCTCGCGAAGGCGTTCGATTTTGCCGATGATTGGGTGAAGGTCGCGGAGCTTATCTAGCTCTTTTTGACCCGTAGAATACGCGCGTTGAGTTTTCTTGATGCCTTTGGTTGGCAGACCGAGTTCGTCAAAAAGGACTTGTGAAAGCTGCAGTGGCGAGTTGATATTAAACGGATGGCCGACCATTTCGTAGATTTCGTTGCTGATTTGCTTTTCTTCGGCGCTGAATTCGACGCGGAGTGCTTCGAAACGGTCTGGATCAATTTTGAGCCCCTCTTTTTCCATTTTGTAAAGGACTGGAATGAGAGGTAAATCGAAATCTGTGGCGATTTTTTCCAGGCTTGGAATGGCGGCAAGTTGTTTGCGTTGTTCAATGTAATCCTCGGTTGTGACAATATCTTCGATGAGGTCGAGTTGAGCTTGTTTTTTCTGGAGAGGATTGAAGAGGAAATCGACCTGGCCGAGGTCCCAGTATGGGCGACCGTTTAGGATTTCGTCGGCAAGTTTAGTGTCGGCGTGCATGTCTTCTTTGACGTGCTGGCTGAGGTAAAGGTTTTTGGGGGTGTCAATTTCAATGTCTGCTGGTGGCGGGAGGATGTCGGTCGGAATGGCGTCTGGATTGGTCGGCTTTTTTGGTTCCGGTTTTTTCTTGAAACTTGGTTCGGGTGTGACTTTGAGATTGGCATCTGGGAAAAGTTTCGCGAATTTGCGGAGAAGCGAGTTGAACTGGAGTTTTTTAAGTTCGGCGACGACGGCTTCTGGCTTGAAGTCTTTAAGCTCACTGGCTTGCGGGTCGAATTCGAGCGGTGCGTCGAATTGAATACTGGCGAGTTGCTTGCTCATGAAGGCGGATTCTTTGCCTTCGACAAGTTTTTTGCCGGTGGCACCTGGGATTTCGTCGACGTGTTCGTAAAGGTTTTCGAGAGTATTGTATTGCTGTAGGAGTTTGACGGCACCTTTTTCACCGATGCCTGGAACGCCCGGAATGTTGTCTGAACTATCGCCTTTAATAGATTTAAGATCGAGGAACTGATCTTTGCGGAGGCCGTATTTAGCTTCGACGGCCGGGATATCGAATTTTTCGACGTCAGAAAAACCGCGTTTGAGTTGATACATTTGGATATTTTCGTCGACAATTTGAAGCATATCGAGGTCACCGGAGATGATTTCGACGCGTTTCCCTGCAGCTTGGGCTTTACGCGCGAGGGTGCCGATAATGTCGTCGGCTTCGTAATCGTCGAATTCGTAGAGTGGGATATGAAAGGCTTCAAGGAGCTCCATAAGGTATGGGATTTGGGCGTAAAAATCTGGCGGAGCTGGTTTGCGATTGGCTTTGTATTTTGGGTAGATTTCGCGGCGGCGACGAATGTTGGTCTTAGATTTATCCCACGCCACAGCGATGTATTCTGGCTGGAGTTTTTCAATGATTTCGATCAGCATTGCGGCGAAGCCATAAACGCCGCCGGTTGGCGTGCCGTCTGGGAGTGAGAGATTGCCCATGGCGTAGTAGCCGCGATAAAAGACGCTTTTGCCGTCAATAATTGTTAGGTTTTCGCGTTCGTCCATAAGATAAGTATATCAGGGTTTTATATCTTTAATTTCTAGAACAAGCTATACGTTCTAGAAATTAAAATATAAAACCGTCTGGACATTCTGGATGCGAGATGTGTGTTGGTAATGAGCTGCTCTTATATGTTTTTCTGACACATGTGCATTTGCTTGCCAAATCGGCAAGATTTGTCAGGCAAACCCATATCGAGATAGCGTGTTTACTTTCCAAAA
>JAFONX010000037.1 GCA_017418275.1 Candidatus Saccharimonadota bacterium
TGGTCCATATACCGCAAGAACGCTGCCCGAAGTTACTAAGAGCATTCAAGAATACCTAATCTATTACAACTATGCTAGAATACATACAACTTTAAGAATGACTCCTATGCAAATGTTGCAAAGGTGCTGACCCCTCTAAGTGCGGAATGAATTTAAAGAGGCAAAAGCGTGGTTTTATTCGTTTAGCAATTGCTCGCCACAAAGATGGTCGCTAAGAAATAAACCACCGCTCGATCAAACGGTGGTATTTTTGTGTAGCAAAAAGGCCCCGGAAGTTGCGGGGCCTCGTGGGTCGTATAGACGTATGACGTAGAGCTTACTGCTTACCAGTTCCATGGCAAATGGGGCACTTGGTAGGAGAACCGAAGAAATGGCTCTTCCAGCCAGTCCCGCCGCACTCGCTGCAGTCCGGTCTGTTGTTGAAGCTGGGGCTGAAGATGTTTCCGCCAGGGGTCGTTGCGCTGATGTAGGATGCGCAATCATCGCAAAAACCGTTGTGCAGAATTTTCAGCTCGTGGCAGTTGTTGCATCTGTCGATCAATGCCATACATACTCACCTCCTTTGCAAAAGTTCTAGATGAGTGAATGATGGGGTATTAGTCCATTGGGATCACTTTCTCTCAGAGATTCTACGCCCGGGCTATTGCCTAGGAGCGATGCTATATATTACAGTACAAAAGGCATAAAATGTCAATAGTATTAAATGTCTCTACGGGGGTGAGAATAGTATGGTTTTATTCGTTTAGCAGTTGTTCGACGAAGGCGACGGTTGGATTGCTGGCCTTGTTGGCCTCGGCGGTATCTGGAAAATCTAGCGATTTGATATGTCGATAGACAACCTGAATAAGTTGCTTCATTTTTTCTGCTTCGTCTGCCTTGAAATTGAGCTCGAGTGGTATAATGTCGCCGTCTGAATCAGCTGGAATGTAGTCGATACGCCCTTTGGTAACCGTGTAGTTTTGGTAAGCGCGGCAATTTTCGATCAGGAATTTGTAAAAATAGAGCTGAATTTTGTAAGTAAAGGTATTATCCGAAGGACCCCATTTGGATTTCGGAGTGCCAGTTTTGTAATCAGCGACTGTAATAGTTTTATTTGCTTCATCTATTTCGATGCGGTCGATTTTACCAGTGAGTGGTACTTCGCCTAAAATAATTCCCTCGCTTGCGAAGTTACGCTCGGATTCGGCTTTGACGCTACGGAGGTAATCGCCCCGCTCTGCTAGGAAACGCGAAAGTTCATGCTCGCCACGCTCGAGTAAGTCTTGCTTGGTTTTATCGTCGGCGTCGGCTTCTGTGACCTTGTTTTTAAAACGCTCAAGCGCGGTTTCGTTGGAAAGATGCTCTTTGTTTAACTCATCCATGACGTCATGAATGAGCGTACCATAATCGGCGCTGAAGTTGGCCTCGCTCGGTTCGCCAATAACATAACGGCGCAAAAAGGCGTCTGGACCGTTGTAGCGTAGGTCAATAAATGTATTGAGTCCGGTCGGAGTGAGCTTGTAGTGCTCGACGTATGGCTTGAGGAGGTTTTTCTTGACCTCGTCGCTTGGGATATATGAATCAAACCAGCGATTCGGTGCAAAATCTTCGGCAGCCAAATCTTCGGATTCGCCTGGCAATTCGGTATTGAATGGTTCTGGAATGATTTTACTGACGTGAATCTTGTCACCAGATTCTTCGTCAGTCGCTTCGCGGATATCGAGATACTTGAGGCGGTCGGCTTCGTGACCAGCAAAATCCGAGAGGCTATAAGTGAGGTAGAGTTTAGCTTTGGCGCGCGTAATAGCGACAAAGAAGACGCGAATTTTTTCGTCAGCCGTGTCGCCCGTATGGCGGACGAAGGCGAGGTTGCGTGGGAGTTTGATGAGGTCGCGGTTGCCGCTGGCGTCAGACCAGTTTTTGTTGTCGGCAGCGATTAGGAAGACGGCTTCGTATTCTAGACCCTTGGAACTGTGGACGGTTTGTAATACAACCGCTTCATCAGATTCGCTGTATGGTGAGCTGTCGGTGATTTGTAGCTCGGCGGCGTTGTAAGCATCGATATAATTACAAAAATCTGCAATTGTGAATTTGTGGTTGCCGCGGGCGGATTTTTTGCCGATGATTTCGCGTAAAGTGTTGAGTTTACTATAGAGAACAATATCATCTTGACCGTTAATAATTGTAGTACAAATTTGAGCGAGAATATTCTCGGCGCTATGGCTGACGGCTTTCTTGGCGAGCTCCATATAAAAGTCGGCAAAGTTGTGAAGTTTCTGTATTTCGGCATCTTCGCTTGTATTAGCGTAGATGGTTTCGATAATACTTTGGCGATTTGCTTTGGCGTCGTGCAAGAGCGTGATAATGGTGCTGTTTTTAATATTCCAGTATGGAAGGCTAATAGCACGGAAGCAATACGGATCGGCTTTGCGTGCGTCGCCGGTAGCTAAAGCATTAACGAGCTTGGCGCAGTTGAGAGTCTCTTCGACGCTTGGGTCTTCGAGAATGTTGTCGCGACGCGTGTAGGAAATCGGGATGTTCATCGCGTGAAGATACGGCAAAATCGAGACAAGGTATTTGTGTTTCGGTGCGATGATGGAAATTTTGCTACCTGGTATTCCTTCGCTCATGAGGCGATGGATTTCGCTGGCGATGTAAGAATACTCGCTTTGGTAAGCTTTGAAGGCGCGGAGTTCGATGCTGGTTTTTTCTGGTGGATTTTCGGCGGTGATGTGCTTGTCAATATTGACGCTTGGGGATTTGCAGAAGCGGTCGGCGCCCTGTTCGATGACGCTATGGGCGAACTCAAGGATTGGTTCGCTGGAACGGTAGTTTTTGGTTAAGAAAATCTGTTTTGGATGATATTTGTTGTCGAAATCAAAGAAATTGGAGGTGTTGGCGCCCTGGAAGCCATAGATGGCCTGGTCGTCGTCGCCAACCGCCATGATATTTGGTCTGCCTTCGTTGCTTGGGTTGTCTGTAAGTAGACTGACGAGTTTAGCTTGAGCGTCGTTAGTGTCTTGAAATTCGTCGAGGAGGATATACTGAAAGCGCTCTTGGGCGTTATAGCGAATTTCGTCATTATTTTCGAGGAGAGCGATGGCGTTAAGGATCATGTCGTCGTAGTCAAAAAGGCCTTCGGCGTCGAGATGAGCTTGATATTGCTCCATAATATTAGCGAGGCTGAGGAGCTTCTTGTTGGCGATGTCGTCGCCGAAAACAAATTCGCCCTGCTTGTTTTTCTTAAAGAATTTATCGCGCCATTTGCCTGGAAGTTTGCTGCTTGGTTTTTCGCTCTGCTCTTCGGCAAGGAGAGCTTCGGCGAGTTCGCGGTAGTAGATATTGGCGACAGGTTCAACCTTGCCGAGGATAGCTTGTTTTGCGTCTGGGCGGTCGATGAATGACTGTAAGGCTTCGAGGATTTCGGTGTATTTGGCGGTGGATTTTGGATAGCGCAGACCTTTGGTTTGTTGGAGCTTGTCACTGATGGCGGAATAGATCAGACCGTTGTCGATTTCGTTTCTCTTGGCAATTTTGCGCAGGTCTTCTGGGGTAAGTGCGGCGGCTTTGAGTTCGCTAATGGCGCTGATAATATGTTGGGTGAAAAAATCTGGACGCAAAATATCTGTAGCTGGGAGATTGGCCTGGATTTTGCGGATTAAAGTAAAGCGTTCGAGGTCATCAATGGCGGCGTTAAGATCTGGGCGATGTTCTTGCAGGATGAATGAGCCGAAGGCGTGGTAAGTCTGAATCTGAACTTTGTAGGCTTCTGGTCCGATGAAGTCGGCAAGGCGGTGGCGCATATTGCTGGCGCCGGTTTCGGTAAAAGTGAGGCAGAGGATGTTTTCTGGGTTAGCGTCGGTTTGCTTGAGGATATTTGCGACACGCACGGAAAGAAGCTGGGTTTTGCCCGTGCCTGGTCCGGCAATTACGAGGAGCGGTCCGTCGATATAGTCGACGGCGGCGCGCTGATTTTCATTAAGGTGATTGTAAGCCTTTTCGAATTCCATAAGATAAGTATACAAGATTTTATATCTTTAATTTTTAGAACGCCTAAATGTTCTAAAAATTAAAATATAAAATCGTCTGGACATTCTGGATGCGAGATGTGTGTTGGTAATGAGCTGCTCTTATATGTTTTTCTGACACATGTGCATTTGCTTGCCAAATCGGCAAGATTTGTCAGGCAAACCCATATCGAGATAGCGTGTTTACTTTCCAAAA
>JAFONX010000038.1 GCA_017418275.1 Candidatus Saccharimonadota bacterium
GAAAATTGTTTTACCAAACGGTGGGGAATACCAGATTTCTGGTACAGGCTACGACACTCACGGTGGCGTGACGGGTAACGTTATGGAATACGCCGAGGAAATTGCTTTGATGGGCGCAATTAATAATGAGGCGCGCGAAGACAACGGTAAATTCTTTGGTGACTCGATCGATATTGCCTTTAAAGTTTTAGCGAAGAAGCTCAAAACCGATACGTCGCAGCTAACAACCCTCGAAACAATCCCTTACGAATCCGAGAATAAGTATTCTGCGGTGTTTTTTGAGCGGGCGGGGAAGGCCTACTGTACCGTAAAAGGATCGCTCGAAACGGTCTTTGACTTCTGTGATAAGGTTAATTTCTCTAAGTCGAAAAGTCTTACTAAGCTCGAAGCGCAGAATGAGGCGTTGGCAGGAGATGGCTACCGCGTAATTGCGCTTGCAAAGGGCGAAATCAAAAAGCAAGATCGCTATTCAGCCAAGGATATCAAAGGTCTGACCTTTCTCGGTTTGGTCGCCTTTATTGACCCGGTGCGCGAGGAAGCAAAAAAGTCTGTCTTACAATGCTACAAGGCAGGTATAAAGGTTTTGATGATAACGGGCGACCATCCACTTACGGCACTCTCGATCGCGAAGGATTTAAAGATTGCTTCTAATGCGGAGCAGGTTGCTAACGGTGACGAGGTGCAAAAATATTACGGTCAGGACGAACGCGCGTTTGATGAATTTGTAGCATCAAAGACCGTCTTTGCGCGTGTTACTCCTTTACAAAAGCTGAATATTGTCGAATCGCTGAAACGCCAAGGTGAGTTTGTAGCTGTGACGGGTGACGGTGTGAACGATGCGCCAGCCCTGAAAAGTGCGAATATTGGCGTGGCGATGGGGAGCGGTACGGATATTGCGCACGAGACCTCGGATATGATTATTATCGACGATAATTTTACTTCGATTGTCTCTGGCGTCGAAGAGGGGCGCATTGCCTATGCAAATATTCGCAAGATTCTCTTCTTCTTGCTTTCATGTGGGCTATCAGAAGCAGTATTCTTTTGCTTAGCGGTATTTCTAGGAATGCCAGCGCCACTAACGGCCGTGCAATTCCTCTGGCTAAATATCGTGACGGACGGCCTACAAGACATTGCGCTCTCGTTCGAGCGAGGCGAGTCGGACATTTTGAATCAACCACCGCGCGACCCGAAAGAATCTATCTTTGATAAAAGTCTCTTTGCGCGCATACTGAGTAGCGGTGCAATCATGTCCGTAATCGTGTTTGTGGCTTGGAGTGTAATGATTAATCAGCTCCACTTTGGACTCGAATCAGCACGTGGCTATGCGCTGTGTCTGATTGTATTCCTGCAAAACCTCCATGTTTTAAACTGCCGTAGTGAAAAACACTCCCTCTTTAGTGTGTCGCTCCTCAAAAATCCAATCGTCATTCTTACTATTATTGGTAATATCATTCTGCAAATTGTCGTCATGGAATTTGGGCCACTTTCACACCTGCTCGATGCAGTCTCAATTCCGCTGCCGCATATTGCTATCCTCTTTGCGATTTCGCTCATAATTTTGCCAATCATGGAGCTCCTGAAGCTGGTGTTTGGATATTTCTCGGGCAAGAAAAAAGCCCCCGAAGGGGCAGCAAAGTAAAGAACAAGGGTGTTGGGCGTCCATATGGGCGCCCGGGTTTGTTGGGGTCAGGGATCATCGAAGTCGGAAAGGTCTCCGAAATCGAGCGAAGACTCGTCTGAGTTGTCGCTACCATCAAAACCGGAAAGGTCTCCGAAATCGAGCGAGAATTCGTCCGAGTCGTCATCGTCACGGATGTTCGGTCTTGCTTCGGCAGTGAAGACTCTTCTAGATCCGTTCGGTCCGAAGAAGTCTCTAACCGAGAACGCTATTAGGTATCCCCATGCGAGGATTAGCGCAATCAGCAAGACTACCGCCGAGAAGCGGCTGACACCGTAAAAGAAGTTAAATACGCCGTACCAGAACGTAACTTTGCTGGTACAGGCAAGCCTTAACACCCAAAACAGTATCATGGCTGCCATGGCGACCAAAAAGGCTATTAAGAGCTTCGGGCGTAAATCCGCCACGAAGAGCTCACCCTTCTCTGTGCCCAACTTTTTGAACATCTTTTTAAACTTCTCCATATTTTTCCACCTCCCTTAGAAATATGAAGATACTGTATATTATAGCATATTTTAAGCAAAAGGTCAATACGACAGAGTGGTTATAAAGAAAAAGCCCTACAGAAAACTGTAGGGGGATGCTTAGAGAAAGAATCCAATTATGGCTAGCAAGATAATAGCTGTAATGAAGCCTATCTTGAATCCGTTCGTCCAAGCCTTCAGTGCAAACTTGATGATGCCGAAGCCTAGCCAAAGGATGAAGGCTATCAGCAGCAACACGGGATGCGAGATTATTACGCATAATGCGATTAAAAAGATCAACTCGAGCATCTTTTACGCCCCTCTCGAAAATATGAGTACGTTGCAATTATAACGTATTATTACGCTTATGTCAATAGCGTGCGGGGTAACCTATATCTATAAAATAAGGTATAATTTTAAGAAAAGGAGGTGAGATGGCGGAGATAAAATGTCCAAAATGCGGTACTACCTTTAAGGTTGACGATGATAGTTATGCAGATATTTTGAGCCAGGTGCGCGGCGCGGAATTCGAGAAGGAATTACACAATCGCTTAAGCGAGAATGCAAAACAGGCTGAAGCGGATAAACGTTTAGCACTGGCGGAGCAAGCCAGTAAAAACGAGCGCGAGAATGCTAAAAACAGCGCAGATTTACAAAAAGAGCTATCTAAAAAAGAGCGCGAGATTAGTGAACTTCAAGCTAAAAATGCCAAAGAAGTGGCAGAACTTCGTGCACAAATTGCGCAGGCAGAAATCGCACAAAAGCTAGCCGTTTCGGAGGCGACGGCACCTATCAAGCAGCAACTCGATAAGCTGCAAAACGAGCTTGAAATCCACGATGACCGGGCGAAGCAAAATGAAGAAACTATCAAAATGCAGGCTAAGCTCCGTGAGGCTTCGCTAGTTTCTAAATATGACAATGAAATTAAGTTCAAGGACGAAGAGATTGAGCGTCTCAAAGATATGAAGGTGCGCCTGAGTACTAAAATGGTGGGCGAAACTTTGGAGCAACACTGTCAAAATGAATTTAATCGCCTTCGTGCCACGGCCTTCAAGAATGCTTATTTTGACAAGGATAACGATGCGCGCTCGGGTAGTAAAGGTGACTTTATCTATCGCGAGAATGATGAGGCTGGCAACGAGATTATCTCGATTATGTTCGAAATGAAGAACGAAAACGAAACGACCGCTACAAAGCATAAAAACGAAGATTTCTTTAAGGAACTAGACAAAGATCGTCGCGAAAAGAAATGCGAATACGCTGTGTTGGTGACGATGCTTGAGGCTGATAGCGAATTATATAACACTGGTATCGTGGATGTTTCCTATAAGTTTGACAAGATGTATGTGATTCGTCCGCAATTCTTTATTCCGATGATTACGCTTCTGCGTAATGCGGCGCTAAATGCTCAGGCCTACCGCGCAGAGCTTGCGGCAGTGCGTGCGCAAAACATCGATATTTCGAAATTTGAAGAAAACATGGAAGCTTTCAAGGCGGGCTTTGCGAGGAATTATGAGCTAGCTAGCAAGAAATTTAAAGATGCAATTGATGGCATCGACAAGACAATTGCGCAGCTGCAAAAAACGAAGGACGCCTTACTATCGAGCGAAAACAATTTACGTCTTGCCAATAATAAAGCGAGTGATTTGACTATCAAGAAACTTACACGTGGCAATCCGACCATGGCGCAAAAGTTCGCGGATTTGAAACAGGAATAGTATTAGTCTCCGGGCAATAATGTATTGCTTATGTTAAAATATTATTAATGAAAGACGACCACGAACGCGGAACGCATACTATTCTTGGGATTGTGATCGCTCTAGCTATAGCTCTGATTTTTGTCGCTTTTTATAAAGTAGCCGTCAATAATCTAGATGCCGGTAATCGGCGGACTGAAATTATCGATAATGCTGTCGATGGCGAATACCTTGTGAACAGTCCAGATTCAAAGTAATAACTCTTTAAGAATATTTAATCAAAACAAAAAACCGCTAGTTTGAATAGCGGTTTTTATGAGTGTTTTATTCTTCTTCGCCGTCGTTAGATTCGTTGTCGTCTGGTTCGATGTCTTCGCTTTCCTCAAGCGCAGAGAGCAGGCTATCTTCGACATTTGAGCGCTTCTTCTTTTCTGGAGCTTTAGCGACTTCGATGGCTAAATCGTAGCCTGTAAGCTCGGAAGCAAGACGCACGTTCTGACCAGAGCGGCCAATCGCGATTGACTGCTGTTCTTTGTCGACGTATACCGTAGCCTTTTTGCCGTCGATTTCGACTTTCTGGATTTCAGCTGGGCTTAAAGCTTCGCGGATGTATTCGGAGGCGTTGTCGCTCCAGTTGATAATATCAATTTTCTCGCGATCGCCAATTTCATTCATGACAGCTTGAACACGTACGCCGCGGCCGCCAACGAAGGTGCCGACTGGGTCGATGCCAGGAATTGTGGCAGAAACGGCGATTTTGGTGCGACGACCAGCTTCGCGTGCGATGCCACGGATTTCGACACTACCGTTGTCGACTTCTGGGACTTCCTGACGGAAAAGATGTTCGACAAATTCTGGGCAAGCACGGCTTAAAATCAAAGCAGCCCCACGCTCGCCGCGGTCGATATTCTTGATATAGACTTTAAGGCGGCTACCAACGCTGTAATGTTCGCCAAAAATCTGCTCAGAACGTGGCATAATACCAGTAGCTTTGCCGAGGTCGATGCGAACCACTTTTGGTTCGACGCGGGCGACAGTACCGGTGATAACGGTGCCGATTTTGTCTTCATAAGCAACCAACATTGCGTCGCGTTCGGCGTCGCGCAGACGCTGAATAATAACCTGCTTTGCAGTCTGAGAAGCAACGCGACCAAAATCCTCCACGTCGTGTTCTTCTTCGACGGTCTCGCCAATTTCCTTGCCTTTAGCTTCGGCCTGTGGGATTTCGGTGGCAGGATTATAGCCAACGCCATCTTCGATGACTTCGCGAATCACAAAAGCCTTAGCCTTGCCGGTGTTAAGATCGAGTTCGCAACGTACGTTCATATCGCGGTCGCCCTCTTCACGGCGCCAAGCAGCAGCGATCGCCTGCTCAATGATCTCGATAATGGTCTCTTTTGGAAGATTCTTTTCTTCGGCAATGACGTCGACCATGCTAATCATTTGTTTAATATCGAATTGCATAATTCCTTTCTGATTCTCGCTAATCTTCTAGCGCACGAATCGGCTTAAAAATACCGCCTCTTTTCGAGCCGGTCGTATTCTGTATGCTTTTAGTATAAATGAGTCAAGGAATAATGTCAACTACTAAGCCTGAGCCGTTATGTATAGAGCCTCGCGATTGACAAAGCTAAGGGGCTTTGATATAATAACACGTAGCAAATAAATTCTTTACGCAACACATTTTGCACTCCATCCTTGTGGAGACTGAGTTTTGAGTGTCAAAGTGATAATTGAAAAGAAGGAGAACATGGAGAATAAAAAGAAAGCAGAGGAGGCACGTCGCGCAAAGCTACTTAAGATGCGCGCAGAACGGCTTCCGAATATTAAAAAACAATTTGAAGAAAATCAGAAAAGAAATTTTAATGCCAATTTTGCGCCTGGTGGCAAAGACGAAAACTTGGTAAAGAATTCCAAGACTCGCAAGACCACTACAAAAACAACCGCAAAGAAAGCTGATACAAAAGCTAAAACTACGAAGGCAGGCAAAAATGCCAAGACTGAGAAAAAACAGCTTACGCCGGCTCAGGCGCACAATGTTGCGCTTGGCGTTTCGACGCGTAAGGGCGAGATGGTTCATCATCAGCGCATGCTAAGCCAAGATGTGAACGCTCAGGCTACTCAGCATATTGTTGGTATTCCAGTTAACAAATCTCGTTACAACGGCTACAAGGGTCAGCAAGTTACAATGAGCCAGATTCGTTCGGCTCGCCCACATAAAGATGCTGTGCGTGTCATTCCAATTGGCGGCTTGGGCGAATTTGGTATTGGTAAGAATATGACTGCCTTTGAGTATCAGGGTGAAATTATCCTGATTGATATGGGTACACTTTTTGCCGATGCGGATTATCCAGGTGTTAACTATATGGTGCCAGATTGTAAGTGGCTCGATGACAACCGTGACAAGGTAAAAGCAATCCTCTTTACGCACGCTCACCTTGACCATATTGGTGCCTGTAAACATCTTTTGCCTTACTTTGGCCCGCTTGTACCGATTTATGCTACGAACTTTACTATTGGTATGATCAAGAAGCAGATGTCTGAGGTTCCGGATGTGCCAGAGATGAACTACCAGATTGTAGACCCATTCGAGCATAAAGACATTCGGGTTTCCGAGCATTTTAGCGTGGAGTTTGTCCATACGCTACACTCGATTCCAGGTAACGCTTCGATTGTAATCCGTACACCAAACGGCAATATCTTGGTTTCGGGCGACTGGCGCTTTGAAACAAACCCAATGGATACGCCAGCAGATTATGATCGCCTGCTCGAAATTCAGCAGAAGGAAGGCTATGCCTTGCTTTTGAACGAGTCGACAAACATCGATACGCCAGGTACGCATCCACACAGCGAATATGATGTAGGTGAAAACCTTGGCAAGATTATGGATCACTATGCTACAGGCCGTATTGTAATTTCCTGTTTCTCGAGCCAGGTAAAGCGTATTGAGTCAGTACTGCGCGAGGCTTTTGAACGCGGTCGCAAAGTTGCTTTTGCAGGCTTCTCAATGATTAATAACGTTGAAGTTGCACTTCGCGCGAAGGCTATCAAAGTACCGAAAGACACTGTCATGAAGATGGAAGACATTATTAAGCTTCCAGATGAAAAAGTCACAATTGTTTGTACTGGTTCGCAGGGCGAAATGAATGCGGTTTTGAATCGCATGGTAACCGGTCAGCACCGCTATATTAAGATTAAAGCTAGCGATACAATTGTTTTCGCCTCGAACCCAATTCCGGGCAACGAGCCAAAAGTCACTTCGACGGTTGGCGGTTTGCTCCGCGAAGGCGCACAGGTGATTCAAAATGGTAAGACTCACCTTACAAACATTGGACCGATTCATCTCTCTGGTCACGCTTATTACGAAGACCATGTGAAGTTTGTGACAGATATGAAGCCGAAAAACTATATGCCATACCACGGCGAATTCTATATGCTCGAGCATAATGCCGAGATGGCAGAAAATGTCGTCGGTATCAATCGCGACAATATTATTGTGGCGGATGACGGCGATATTGTAGAACTTATGCCAGACCAGACAATTCGTAAGAATGGCCGTATTCACGTTGGTAATAAGCTTTACGATGATGCCGATCAGCAGGTCAATGAGGCGGTTGTCAAAGATCGTATTCATATCTCGCGCGAGGGCATCTTCGTAGTGGTTCTGACAATCAACAAAAAGACTGGTCGCCTCGTAAAGACTCCAGATATTGTGTCGCGCGCCTTCATCTATCTTGATGATTCTGAGGAACTCATTGGCAAGATTCGTCACTATCTCCGCACGAAAGCCGAGCATAGCAAGGGAAGCGATGCGGATCTTAAAGCTCTCAAAGACGAGATTAAAGAAGATGTTACGCACATTCTCTTTGATGCAACTGGGCATACGCCGATTGTAATCCCTGTCATTAATAGGGTTTAAAACTAAAATCCCCTCCAAGACGTGAGGGGATTTTTATTGTATAATACTTGCAAATGGAAGAAATAATTTTCGTAGATAAGCCAGCCGGCATTACGAGTTTTGGTGCTGTGGCGCGCGTGCGTCGGATTTTGAGTGAGCGCGCAGGCAAAAAAGTGAAAGTTGGTCACACTGGCACACTTGATCCTTTTGCGACTGGACTCCTGATTTTGATGGCAGGCAAAGCAACGAAAAAAGCGATGGAATTTACGAAACTAGACAAGGTTTACGAGGCAACAATTTGTCTTGGCTCGGTCTCAACCACGGGCGATCCAGAAGGTGAAATATCTGAAACTGGCATTGAAATTCCGGATTTAGAAACAATAAAAGAGGCGACAAAAAGTTTTGTTGGTAAAATTCAACAAACTCCACCGGCCTTCTCGGCTATCAAAATCAACGGCCAACGTGCCTATAAACTTGCGCGCCAAGGTAAGGCGGTTGAGATGCCGAGCCGCGAAGTCGAAATCTATTCGTTGGATATCTTAAGCTACGAAAAACCTTATCTCAAAATCCGCACCCATGTGAGTAGTGGTACCTATATTCGTACGCTCGCCGAAGATTTAGGCAAAAAGCTCGGTTGTGGCGCCTATACGAAAGAGCTTCGCCGCACGCAAATCGCGGACTATAAGATTGACGAAGTTCAACTCTTCGATTTGCCGGCCTAATAAGATATAATTAAATCATTATGTTTGACATCCAGAAGCGACTGGGCGACTTGAAGGAGGAATTTGCCAAAATTTGGCAACAGCTCGATATTGATATGCGGCTTTTTGAGATGTCGACGCTCGAAGAAGAAGTGGCCGTGCCGGAAATTTGGAATAATCCTGAAGAGGCACGTCTCAAAACCACTAAACTCGCCAACCTCCATGACGAGCTTGATGAATGGCTACTTTTAAAAACTCAGCTAGAGGATATTTCTGGGCTAATTGAGCTTAGCGCTGACGACGAAGGGTTACTGGCTGAAATTAATGAACAGATTACGGCCATGGATGAAAAATACCAGAAACTCCGACTCGGGCTACGCTTTACGGGGCGCTTTGACCACAATGATGCAATTCTGCGTATTACTTCTGGAGCGGGCGGCACGGAAGCGATGGATTGGGCTGGCATGCTGGAGCGTATGTATTTGCGCTTTGCGGAACGCAATAATATTGAAGCGAAAATTCTCGAGCGTACTGCGGGGGAAGAGGCTGGCATAAAAACTGTCGTCATGGAAATGAATGGGCGTGACGCTTACGGACGTCTCAAATCTGAGCACGGCACGCATCGTTTAGTGCGTCTCAGTCCCTTCAATGCGGACCATTTACGTCAGACCTCTTTTGCGGGCGTAGAGGTTTTGCCGGCGATTCGGGATGACTCAGAAGTCAAAATAGACCCGAAAGACCTGCGCATCGATACTTACCACTCGGGTGGACACGGCGGTCAGTCAGTCAATACGACAAACTCCGCCATTCGTATTACACATATTCCGACCAATACAGTTGTGGCGATTCAAAACGAACGTAGTCAGTTACAGAACAAAGAAAAAGCCATGGAAATTCTGCGTGGCAAGCTTCAGCAAATGATGGACGAACAGAATGCCGAGTCGGTCAATGAGCTCCGTACGGGCGAATCTGCTTCGTGGGGGCAGCAAATCCGTAATTACGTTCTGCATCCGTATAAACTCGTCAAAGATACGCGCACAAAATACGAAGAAACCGATGCAGATGCGGTGTTGGATGGAAACATTGAAGGCTTTATTGATGCATATTTGGATTACAACCTGAAAGGGCAGACATTTGGCGAGTAATATCGCTTATGTTATAATTTTAGTATGATATTGCTCGATAATGTTACTAAGTATTATCCGGGAGATAAGGCTCCGGCTTTGGACCAGATTAATCTTTATATCGAGCCAAAAGAATTCGTCTTCTTGGTTGGTAAATCTGGTGCTGGTAAGTCCACTTTTATCAAGATGCTTACGCGCGAAGAGAAGCCGACCTCTGGTAAGGTCATGGTTGGTGGAATTGATTATACCTATCTACGTCGCAGACATATTCCGCATCTTCGCCGTCGCCTTGGCGTGGTGTTTCAGGATTTTAAACTTTTGCCGAACCGTACTGTCTACGAAAATGTCGCCTTTGCGCTTGAGATTGTCGGCGTATCGAATGCTGAAATCCGTCGTACCGTGCCAAAAGTGCTTGAACTCGTCGGCCTTGCAGATAAAGGCGATAGATTCCCATCGGAGCTTTCGGGCGGTCAGCGTCAGCGCGTAGCGATCGCACGTTCAATGGCGCGCCAGCCAAAAATCCTGATCGCGGATGAGCCTACAGGCAACCTTGATCCGGAAACCTCCTGGGGTATCGTGCGCTTATTGGAGGAAATTAACAACTTCGGTACAACTATTCTTGTTACGACTCATGACGAAAATATTGTTAATCAACTTAAGCGCCGTGTTGTAACGCTAAAAGATGGTAAAATTGTCGGCGATCAGAAGAGCTATGGCCATTACGATCTTGACGCGACTGGCCGAAATCGTATCATCAAGCACACGATTGCCGCTTCGATGCCTGTTGAGTCCACCGTAGAAGACATTCGTCGCGCAACCAATTCATCGCGTAGAATTATTACGAAACACAACGACGTTACGATGGAGCCTCTCGGTGGTCCAGCCTCGATGCATAAAGATATGGATGTAACGAGCCCGAATATTAAAGGACCAGTCGTAAGTTCGAGCGTTGGGCAGAACACCAAAAAAGCTTCGCAAGAAGCCAAACCGGTCCCGAAACGTAGAATTGTAAGATAAAAAACTAAAAACAGATAAACAACACTACTATGGGAAAAGATTTAGGAAAAACAACTGATAGGCCCGCCGATATGCAGCCGACTAAGCTGACGAAAAAGCAGGAAGCGGCCGCTAGTAAAAGTCGCCTCAAGCGGATTACTAAGGCTAGACGCCACTCGATTCGCACGAATAACCGTGTGATTAAATATGGCGCAAAGAGTTTTGTGCGTAATGCTTGGCTGAGTCTCGCCGCGATTGCGATGATGACAATTACGCTTGTTGTTTTGGTCGCAACTGTTGTAGCTACAAATGTATTAGGCACGGCCATTAAGCAAGTTGAGAATCAGGTCGATTATTCGATTTATATTAAACAGACCGCTACGACTGACCAGATTGCAAATATCGTTTCGCGTATGGAAGCGCTTGATAGTGTGACCGAGGTAAAATCTAAGTCGCCAGAAACGAGCAACGACGAAGCGATTAGAAAAATGATCAAAGACAACAATATTACCGACGCGGACAATATTAAAGTGCTTTATCAGGCGCCAAATATGATGCCTTGGATTTTAAACGTCAAGGTTACGGATATCGATGATACGACCGAACTTGAAAACTTTGTAGACAATGATTCTTCGATGCGTAACATGCTAGACGCAAAGGAACCAACCTACAAATCTGAAAACCGTAATACTGTAAACCGCATCGCTGGCATTATGAATCGCATTCGCTTGGTTGGTTTAGCAGCCGCGGGCGTGTTTGCGATTATCGCAATTTTGGTTGTCTTTAATACGATTCGTATGTCAATCTTTAACCGCAAGGAAGAGATTTATATGATGCGTCTCGTAGGCGCAAGCCGCTGGTTTATCATCGGGCCGTTTGTGGTAGAGGCTTCATTCTACGGGATTATTTCTTCGATTGTTGCGGCGTTGGTTGGCTTCTTTGGAACCTTCGCACTCCGCGATCCAATCGGTTCGGCACTGATGGATCCAACCATCGAACTTATGCGTAATAATTGGCTCTATCTTTCGGCGGCAATTATGATTATCGGTATTATGATTGGCGTTATTTCCGCGCTCCTTGCGACCCGTAAATATGTAAAGGTAAGATAATGAAACAGAATTTTCTCACACTTAAGCAAAAGACGAGCATTCTGCTCGCATTCCTGTCGTTGTTTACAAGTTTTTCGCTCATTACTAGTGCTTATGCTGATGAGTTAAGCGAAGTAAACGAGCAGATTACGGCGCTTAATGCGGAAATTGACGTTTTTAATCAAAAACTCGCCGAGCTAAATAAACAAGCCGGAGATATTAAGACAGAGATTGAGCGTCTTAGTATTGAACAAGATAAGCTTCGTAAAGAGATTGAACTTAAGCAAGCCGAGCACGATCGCCTTGTACTTGAAATCGAATCGACTAAGAAGCGCATCTCAGATAACAACGAAGCGATTGGTTATGCGATTGCTCAGTATTATTACAGTGAAGAAAACTCAACAATTGAACGTCTGGCGTCTTCGAATAGCTTTTCAGCCTTCTTGGACCAGGAGGTAAACCTGTCCTCAATTTCGGATACTTTGATGGGGATCGTAGAGGAGAATAAGCGACTCGAAGCGGAATTAAACAAAGAGAAAGAGAAAGCCGAACAGGTGCTCGCAGATTTGGATGCTCAGAAAGAACAGCTCGTCGCTAAGGAAAACGAGCAAAAGCAACTCCTCGCAATCAATGAACGCAACGCTGACGAAGTGCATGGTATGAAGAGCCAAAAAGACGAGCAGATGTCCGAGCTTCGTCGCAAACAACAGGAACTTCTTGCTGAGAAATATAAGAACAGCGGCGCTAGTATCGCGATGACGGGCGACCCGGCTAAGGGTGGTTATCCGTATAGTGGCGTATGTCCGGACTATCAGGATGCCTATGCGGATCCGTGGGGTATGTATATTTGCGAATGTGTTAGCTACGCGGCTTGGAAGGTTGATCAAGCCTACGGCAATATGCCTTACTGGGGCGGTCGTGGCAATGCGAACCAATGGCCAGCAAACGCACGCGCAGCAGGTATTACGGTTAGTTCGGTGCCAAAAGCGGGCACAGTTGGTATCGATACGAGTGGCTACTATGGTCACGCGGTTTGGGTTGAAGCGGTGAGCGGTGATGGCTCTCAGGTCTACATCTCGCAGTATAACGCTTGGAACGCCGCCACGAATTATTCTTGGGGCGAATACTCGGAACAGTGGGTTGGTGCCGGCGCCTTTGTCTACATTTACTTCGGTGGATAGAAAAAGATTTTTCAAAAGAGCCTCGTTTGAGGCTCTTTTTTATCTCTTGTGGCGTGCTACAATATACTTATGTCTAGTGCGAACAATAATGAACATAATCTTGCGTCCGAAGACCTTGCAAAGGCTAAAAACGGACATATTGTTAAAAAAAGCGAGGATTCACAGTCGAACAATCCCTACAACGAACCAATCGGCTTTAAAAAGATTCAACTTACAACCACAATTATCTGTTGTTTTGTAACGCTTATTGTCGGCTTCTTCATCGGTAAAAACTGGTACAAGATTGAAGCGGATGTCAACTTTTCTCGCGTCAATAAGGGCGAGATAGATTTCAGTAGTCTGAATGATGTTTACTCTTTGCTTGCCGAAAATTATGATGGTGATTTAAATACTTCAAAAGTTATCGAAGAGGCAAAGCGTGGCCTCGTGAATGCCGCAGGTGATAAATATACCTACTACATGACCACGGCTGAAGCCGAAGAGTTTAATAAGGACCTCGAGGGCGACGTCGGCGCTGGTATTGGTGTCGAAATTGGTGAGCGTGATGGCTATACTAAGGTGCTTCGCACGACCGAAAACAATCCTGCGCGCCGCGCCGGAGTGCTGGCTGGCGACATTATCTACAAGGTGGGCGACGAGGATGTCTCGGCGCTTGGCGTTGATGAAATCTCAAAGCGTCTCCGTGGTCAAGAGGGCACGGAAGTAACCTTTACAGTTGTACGCGATGGCGAAGAAAAGACCTTTACGGTTACGCGCGAAAAAATTAACAACGCCTCGGTTTATGTAACTTATCGCAATGGTGGCAAAACGGCGGTTCTGATAATTTCTCGCTTCGACAGTGACACCGGCACGCTCGCACGTCAAAAAGCAGCTGAAATTAAGAGTAAAGGCTGCGAAAAGGTGATCTTGGATTTGCGTGGTAATGGCGGTGGTTACGTGTCGGCCGCACAAGATGTTGCCTCGCTCTGGCTTGACGGCGATTTAGTTTATGAACAGCGTTCAAAGAACGGGTATCAGGACGATAAAGGCTATGCTCGTACGGGCGGTGCACTCTTTAAAGATATGAAGACTGTTGTGTTAATCAATGGCTCTACGGCCTCAGCGTCAGAGATTGTTGCGGGCGCGCTTCATGATCATGGCAAAGCGACTCTCATTGGTGAAAAGAGCTATGGTAAAGGTAGCGTTCAGGCGCTTGAAAAACTGCGTGACGGTTCCGTGCTTCGCGTTACAATTGCAAAATGGTATACGCCAAACGGCAATAATATTAACGGTGATGGTATCGAGCCAGATAAAAAGGTTGAGCGCACTTTCGAACAGATCAATAAGGAACAAGATCCACAGCTCGACGCCGCACTCGCATTCTAGAGATTATTACCTGCTATCCTTTGGGGTGGCAGGTTTTTCTATGCTATACTGTATTAAGTAATTAAGGAGGCAAATGGAGGAAGTATCGGAAGAGGCGGCAGTGGTAGAAACGACAGAAACTACCGAAAATGCCGCACCAGAGACGAGCGAGGCTACTGCTCAGTCTACGTCTAATTCTTCATCATCGAACAATTTTGATGTTTTTCAATGGGCAAACAATATCGACGAAATCAAGAACAATGTTTCGGTCGAGCTTTTCTTGTTTAATAAGAATTATGCGCCATACAAGGTGCGTTATTCTGAGGGTTTAACTCAGACCGTTAAAGCAATGTTTATGCTCGAGGCGGTGGACTATGTTGTAAAAGAGGCGGAAAAAGGTCTCGAATGTCGCGACTATGAGTTAAGCGATGGCGAAGATAAAGTTATTTATAAGATTCCACTCGAAAGAGTCGAACGCGCCGAATCGCTCATTCATCTTATTGAACACGAATATAAAGATATTAATTATTTCACGGATAACGAGTACGAGTTTAAGCGCATCAAAGGTATTGTCGCACGTTTTACCTATCCTGGCGACGAGGGTCCAGAATCCTTCTATATTGCAAAGAATTTGGCGGCTAGCTCGGCACTCAAGGGTAAGGTTAGCTGGGAGCTTAACGGCGAAAGCTTTGAACCGCTCACGGCGGATATTGCCATTAAAATGCCAGAGGGCAACGAAACTGCTATCGTGAACGGCAATATTGTCATCTTTAATCAGGGCAAGTTCGAAAAGCTCTTCCAGTACGATTATAAGTCTCAGCTCATCTCCGAACAGAAGGCAAAGGAGCTTCAAGAAGCCTACAGGCTTAGCTTCCCAGAAGGTCTTACTCTGAACGCTCTTCTCGAAGATAAAAAGCCACTCGTCAAGAAACTTCAAAACGTCGAAATCGGCGCCATGAAACAGGATGAGCTCTTGGATTACGCGGATGAAATGCAGCTCGAGCTTATGACGGACGACCAAGGTCAGATTATTATCATGGACGATAAAGACCTCGGCATGTTTGTAAATCTCTTAAACGAGGATTACTTTGTTTCGCCAGTCAACGGCAAACGCTACGAAATTAAGAGCAAGAAATTGCTCGACGAGCCCGAAGGCGAACCACCACGCGGCTAGAAGCTAGAAAAATCGCTCAAATTGCTGGGCGATTTTTTGTACTTCAAAATGCCTAATAGGGGGCTTGCGGTATAATAAGCTTATGGCAAATATTAAATATTCTCATAAAAATATTAAAATTTCTTGCGTATTTGTGTCTGTAATTCTTGTATTAATAACTTTAGGCTTGGGTGCAACTACGGTATATGCAGCGTATTATGGCAGAAATGAGATAAGAAATACTTCTGGAATTTTTTCGGCTCCAGATGGTTGTTATGGAAATTTAATGGAAAAGCCAGATGTAATTGATACCAATGCGGGTACTTATACTAGAGATGATTGTATGGTTATTCGTAATACAACAGACGTGATGATTGAGACGGATTTTCAGCACGCAAAAACCAGAACTCACATAACCGTTACGGTGCTGCTTGTAGCTACAATCCTATCATTGGTTGTAGATTTGGTTTACTTCTCGCTACTTGGTACTCGCTTGCCGGATCTTGCAAAGAATAAATAGTGAAAATAGGGCGCTACTAAAACTGGCGCCTTTTTTGATATAATTATCTGTATGTTAGTCGATTCGCATTGTCACTTGCATGATGATTTTCCTATTCCGGTCGACGAGGCGCTTAAGAAGAGCCATGAAAACGGCGTAGATAAAATCATTGTTATTGGTACTTCTCCAGAAGATTCAGAGAAGGCCTGTGTTTTTGCGGGCGAACATGAAGAGGTTCATTGGACCTTTGGTTATCATCCAGAAGAGTATGATGGAGATAAGGCGAAACTCGAAAAAGACCTCAACGATGCGAAGACTTTCCTGAGCGACCCAAAGCTTGTTGGCATTGGTGAGATTGGTTTAGATTATCATTTTCCGCCTACAGATAAGAAAGCGCAGATTTTCCTCTTAGAAAACATGCTTCAGATTGCGCAGGACATGAAATTGCCGGTTAGCTTCCATGTGCGTGACGCTTTTGAGGATTTTTGGCCGATTTTTGACAACTTTAAGCTCGTTCCGTCGGTTTTACATTCTTTTACGGATTCCGAGGAAAATATCGAGCAGGGCTTGAAGCGAGGCTTGTATTTTGGCGTGAATGGCATTGCGACTTTTGCAAAAATCGCCCATCCGCCAATCGAGAGAATTGTGCTAGAGACAGACGCTCCCTTCTTGACACCGAAGCCATTTCGTGGTAAAATAAATGAATCAGCATTTATTCGGAATATTGCCGAATGGGCTGCAGAATACTATAATTTAAGCCTCGACGAAGTGGCTAAAATTACCACCCAAAACGCCGAGCTTATCTTTAAAATATAGGGAGAATCTATGGAAGAAAATGCTTTTTTCAGAATTCCGACCAGCGGCAGTCTTTCTGGCGCCACCTCTGCAACGGTAGCTACGATTGCGCCCGTCGAATTGAATTCTGCCCCATTGAAAGTTGAAACACAAATTAAAACGCAAGCCGCGCCTAGCCCAGCAAGTATCTATGATGAGTTGAGCGCGATTTCCGAGGAAGTAATCGCATGCAGAAAAGCGGTCTTGGAAAGAATCTAAGTAAGTTCAAAAAGAAGCTTACAATTAAGGCGGATGCGCGTAAAATGCGCCAGCTTGAAGCGGAGCGTAATTTAATTAATGCGGAATCTGCTCTTGGCCGCGGTCTTTTTGGTCAGGTTGCGCCTGGTCATCAGCGCGAATTTTTCTGCTTGCAGAAAAATGTCTGGCTTTGGTATGAAGATGGTCAAACAATCCGCTATGAGGTTCGCAAAGACGGCGTTTATAAAAAGGTAGACGACGGCAACTATCGTAAGATCGATGGCGTTGAACTCTCGCATTTTCGTGATGCTACTAAGGCTTATCTTGAACTCGTTAAAGCAAATATTTATAAGGGCTAATTGTGATTTATCTTGATCACGCCGCCGCAACTCCGCTCTCGAAGCATGCCTTCGAAGAGATGAAGTTGTATTTTGATGCCGATTTTTTTAATCCGTCCGCGGCTTATTTGCCGGCACAAAAAGTTCGACGTCAATACGAAGCGGCCAAGGATCAAATCGCGCATATAATTGGCGCGAAGGGTGCAGATTTGGTGATGACTTCAGGTGCGACCGAGTCGATTAATCTTGCTTTTTCGACGATTCGTCCAGGTGCAAAGATTTTGATTTCGGCCGCTGAACATCAGGCGGTACGTGCCTGCGCCGAGCGTTGTGGTAATTGTGAAACAATCAAGATCGATAAAAACGCCCGTCTTGAGTTAGAAGATTTCCAGAAGAAGCTGACTGCGGAGACTGAATTTGTCTCGGTTTGTTTGGTTTCGAGTGAGATTGGCACGATTCAGCCGATCAGTGATATAGCGCGAATGGTTGCTACGGAGCGTCAGCGTCGTGCCTTGGCAGGCGATGATCGCCCACTCTATTTTCATTGTGACGCCTCACAAGGCTTGGGCTTGATGGAAGTGAAAGTAGCACGTCTGGGCGTGGATTTGCTTACCTTGAATGCGGCAAAAGTTTATGGCCCAAAGGGAATCGGTGCGCTCTATATTGGTCATGGCGTAAAAATCAGTGCGCAGTCGGTTGGCGGCGGGCAGGAAATGGGGCTTCGCTCGGGTACAGAGAATGTACCGGCGACGATTGCCTTTGCGACAGCCTTGACTGATGCGCAGAATCATCTTTCGGCAGAGAAGAAGCGTCTACAAAACCTCAAGAAAATTCTTGTTAAAAATCTTGAAACAATTCCGAATATCGAATTTCATGGTAACCCTAAGACTCAGTTGCCAAGTTTCGTCTCCTTCTCGGTGCCAGGCATTGATGCGGAGCGTATGATTTTTGCGCTCGAGGACAAGGAGATTTATCTTTCGACCGGCGCGGCCTGTGCGGCTAGTAAGGGAGAAAAATCGCCAACATTGAAGGCGATGGGTTTGAATGATGCTGCGATTGCGGGTTCGCTTCGTATCTCGATGGGCAAACTTAATGACGAAGAGAATATTAAGCAAGCGGCTGACGCAATTTGTAAAGTGATTGCTACCGAGCAAGCTCGTCTCGAGAGGAGTAAAGCGTGAGTAAAGTCTTTCTAGGTATGTCTGGCGGTGTTGATTCGGCTGTATCGGCCTATCTTTTGCGCGAAGCGGGTCACGAGGTTGTTGGCGCTTATATGAAGAACTGGTCCAAGAATCTTCCAGGCATGAAGTGTCCTTGGGCGGAGGATTTGGCAGACGCCAAGCGTACGGCTGTGAAGCTCGGCCTAGATTTTCGAGTTTTTGATTTTGAAAACGAATACAAACAAAAAGTTGTAGATTATATGATTGCCGAATACAAGAAGGGTAACACGCCGAACCCGGATATTATGTGCAATCAGGAGATTAAGTTTAAACTCTTCGCCGAAACAGCTTTTGAACAGGGTGCAGAATTGATTGCAACAGGGCATTATGCGTGCACGGACGGTAAGAATCTTCTTCGTGCCGTCGACGATAATAAGGATCAAACCTACTTCCTTTATCGTATTTCGGCAGATGTGATTCCAAAGATTCTTTTTCCGGTTGGTGAGATGAAGAAGCCGGACGTAAAGGCTCTAGCGGAGAAAGTCGGTCTGTCTGTTGCGCGCAAGCCTGAATCAATGGGCGTCTGCTTTGTGGGTGAAGCTAATATCAAGGATTTTTTGGGCGAATTCGTCGAAACGAAGCCGGGTGAAATTCGCGAAATTGAGACCGAAAAGGTGCTTGGCTATCATGATGGCGCAATCTTTTATACGCTTGGTCAGCGCCACGGTCTCGGGCTTAAAACTGGCCTGCCGTATTATGTCGTAAAGAAAGATATGGGCAAGAATATTGTTTATGTCTCGCAGAATTTAAACTCGCTATCGCTCTGGAAAAAAGAAATCGAGCTCAAAGACATTATTATTCGAGGCGAGCATAATCTGACAAAGCTGCAAGCACGTATTCGTCACCGCGCACCGCTTATTTCAGCGAAGCTTGAAGGCAATAAACTTATCTTTGCAGATGAACAAAAATCTCTTACGCCGGGTCAAAGTGTCGTCCTGTATGATGGAGACATTTGTATTGGCGGCGGCATTATCGCATAAAATATCCCAGAGCTAATCTGGGATATTTTTTATAGTTCTACAAGCCAATCGTCTTGTGGATAATATTGTTCAATGCTTGTAAGTGGTACTTGTTCAATGTCGAAACTACTATCTTTGTGAGTTGTAATTAAAGTTGCGCCGCGTTGTTTAGTGTCGCGTGCGATACCTGGCATGGCGAGATAGTCAATACTCATGCCGTAGGTCAAACGAATGCCTTTGTATTCAATCGAAGTATTATTGTAGTGATCATGACCACAGAACATGCCCTTGGTGCTACCGAGCTCGACGGCCGTATTGAATAGTTTACTAGGATGATCTGATACATCCATCACCTCGTCGTTATTTTCGCCGAAATAGTATTTTACCTCGCTGCTACCTTGTTGATATAAATCATAAGCCGTCACGTATTCTTGTAGTGGAATATGGAAGAATACAAGCGAAGAAATCGTATAACCTTCCTTTTGGTTAAGGTCTTCAATCTGTTTCTTGTACCACGCGACCTGATCATCGTGAATGTAGTCGTAAGTATTAAAGCCTTCACCTGTATAGGCATTCGAGTCGATAATTACAATTGCTTGGTTAAGTGAACCGTCTTTGTTGCGTAGCTCAATAAGCTGGTTATTGCGCCCTGTAATATCTGGCTGAACGTATGGATATAGCAAGGTTTTGCTAGACTTGTAGGATAAAGATTTGTAAACCTCTTTCAAATCAACTTCGCTTGTAGTGGCGTAGCTTTCGGTATCGTGGTTGCCATAAGCAAAAGCCCACGGAATACCGAGGTTGCGCATAAAGCTAGCAAACTGTTGTACAGGAGCGGTGTTATTGAATGAGAACGATGAATAACCGACTGGGAAGGTTAAATCGCCGGTAACAATTACGAAGTCTGGCCTTGTATGGTCGATTAGTTTGTAGACTGCCTGAAGGGCCTGCATGTCACGACGGTAAGAGATTGGTCCGCCGCCAAGATGAATATCTGTAAGCTGTAGGATTTTGAAATCATCCTCGGTCATAGTAATTGTATAAACGCCCGTATCGTCGTTATACTCAATCTCACTCTGATTGTTTGAAATGTTTGGACGCGAATTAATGTATGGCTGGGTTAGCCAGTAATCGCGCGATAAAACCGCGTAGCCACCAACGACAATTACTACAACGCTTACGATTGCTACGGCAATTTTGTTGATTCGGGTTTCTTTGTAGCAATAACTCTTTTTGCTGGAATAAAAAATCGCTAAAGCAATCAGGTCAAAGATGACTTGTAATACAACAACCGGATTCACAACAAAAACCTTGTCGAAGAGGTAGAAGATAAAAATTGCAGAAAGCCAGTAAATGCTACAAAAAATTAAGGATTTGAGGTAGTTGTTCCAGAAAATCTTGCGCTTTGCGAGCGTAGCTTTCTGGAAAATGAAGTGCGTGATGCGCATATTCTTAATCGCAAAGAAAAGTGGTAGGGAAACGACCAAGAAGACACTCGCGAAATAGCTCGCTAACTGTACAATCTTGAGATTAAGGCTAATATTAATAACGTTCGTAATTGCGCCACCTAAGACCGCAAAAAACACAAACAACCAGAAGGTCGAACGCACTGTGTATTTATCGAAAGATTTGCGGATATGATCATAGCTATCGAGTGAGAAGAAGCGCGAATCGTCGTCTGAGCGTTCGTAAAGAATAAAATCTACAATCGCGAATGCGGCGCAAAAAATCGAAGCCGCTAGAAAGAGGGGACTAAAGTTGGCGAGCGTTTCCAAGAATAAACCTATGGCGGCAAGTCCAAAAAATGTAGTCGTATAGATATGAATACGTTCGCGACGGAAGTGTTTAAGGTAAAGTGCTTCATCGGCGACATCTTCACTCGAAGTCCAGGATTTTACATCCTCATTTGTATATCCAGCAGCTTTTGCGAGTAACTCTAATGAACTGTATTTCTTTACAATCCTCGAGAAGGCAATGCGTTTAGGATTTTTTTCTAGGAGCTTATTATACTCCTTAGTGATTGTTTCGAGGATTATTGTTTTTGCGGTTTCGGCCTTGGTCGAGAAAGGGATTTCTTCAAAGAAACTTTCAATATAGTTGTTGATTACACTCATGATTAATGCTAATTATAGCAGTTTTGGCGAACTGTTACGGATGCATTTAAAGCGTTTATGTTAAAATAAACTTAATATGAATAAATCCGTGGGCAAATCTAATAGTACAAAAGCATCAAAAACTACAAAAAAGCAAAGCGCAAAATCTACAACAAAAGTTGCGCCAAAAACCACTTCGAAAATTAAGGAGAAAAAGAAAAACTTCTTAAATATCGGCATCAAGAACGACAATAATGTCTTAATAATTTGCGTTGTAATTATTGCAGTAATACTGGTTATAGCATTGTTGGCTTCTGCAATTAAGAATCGTAAAGTTGATATTGAGGCTGATTTAACAATTGCGTCCGCCAGCACGAGTTGTGACCTAATTGTGCGCGAAGATGACGGCACGCGTCCGGCAAGTGGCAGCACAATCGTTGTCAAAGATTCGAAGTCTTACCGTGATATGCTTAGTCAGTATAGCTATCTCAAGAAATTCAATCTTTCTGAGCCGAAAGATTTTGGCGAAGCAAGTTACGTTTATATCTACTCGGTAGATTCTATCAGCGATGATGGCTTAAGGCTTGGTAACGTTAACATTCAGAACAAAAACGTAAATATTGAATTGAAGTACGATAGTGATAAGGCAATTGATTGTGTAAATGCTCATCTCTTTGTAGTCCGAATTAACGACAAGAATGTCGAAAACGCTAACTTTAGCACTGTCGAAGATTAGGCCTGCTCAGCGTATAATAGAAATATCATGACGAAGAAGAAAACTGAGCCTGTCAAGACTACGACTAATAATTCTAAAGCGTTGACTATTTTAGCAATTATAATTGGATCATTATTGGTCCTAGCTGGATTAGCTCTCGTAATTGTAAAGCTGATCGAAGCCGACCAGGAGCCGTCAGATTGCTGTGCTGTGTATCCTCCTAGTACTCCATCATATCCTGCGCCTTCTGATCCTGGTTTAGAAAAAAAGAAACCGATTCTTTATCTTTATCCAGAAAAAGAAACCGAAGTAAGCGTGCGTTTTGCTCGTCCAGAACTTCTCACAACGACTTACCCAAAATACAACAACGAATGGAGAGTTGTAGCACAACCAAACGGCGACTTACGTGATATCGAGGGTAAATACTATTACGGCCTCTACTGGGAAAAACGAGAAGATTACAAGGAGTTCAGCGACGGTTTCTATGTCGAAAAAGACAATGCGACCGAATTCCTTGAAGAAAAGCTAGAAATTCTCGGTCTCAATGATCGCGAGCGCAACGAATTTATTATGTACTGGCTACCTATCCTCGAAAAGAACGAAAAGAGCTTTGTACATTTTGAACTTACCGATGAGTTGCAAGCTGAAAACGCGCTCATTATTTCTCCTGCGCCGGACTCGCTTTTGCGTATTGATATGACAGTTCAAAAAATTGAAGAAGATCCAAAACTCCCAGAACAGAAATTACCAAGCTTCGAGCGTAAGGGTTTTGCGGCGGTAGAATGGGGTGGCGTTAGCCGATAAGTCTACAAACAAAAACCGCCCTAATTTGGGGCGGTTTTTCTATTTTGCTACGCTTTTAATGTCTTGTAGTTCAAAGCGATAGTTTTGTTTAATATCGGGGTATTTTTCGTGGTCGACTTCGCTAAGGAACATCTCTTTTGGTCTTGCCCAGAGCTCGCCCTTGCCGTAAAGCTGGCGATAGATGACGAGTTCTTCGCAAGTTTCAGAGAACTTTGCTATATCTACAACAATATAATGATCGCCTTTAAAATGTTTGTAGACGCCATTAACGACGAGTTTATTCATATTGGATGCCTTCTTCGACTTGCGACAGAGCTCCCGGCTTCAGTGTCTTAATAATTTCGCGCGCAAATTCAACAGATGCGTTCATGGCGCGCGCGGTAATTACGTTGTCATTATGTACAACTGGAGTGTTTTGGTATGTGCCGCCAAAGCTATCACTCTCGAAGCCTGGGTAGCAAGTGTATTTCTTACCGTTAAGGATGCCGAGCTTGCCAAGAAGGCTAGGTGCAGCACAGATTGCGCAACAGAGTTTACCGGAAGCGTTATGGGCTTTTAAAACTTCTTGGAGCGGAGCAAAGTTTGTAAGGTTTTCCGTACCGCGTAATCCGCCAGGGAGAATAAGAGTGTCGTAATCTTCGGCTTTAAAATCATTCCAGGTTAAATCGCATTCGACTGGGATACTGTGGGAACCTACGACCTCATTAGAATTGGTAATCGAAACGGTTCTGGTCTCCAGACCGGCGCGCCGAAGCATGTCGGTTGGCACGATGGCTTCACCTTCTTCGAAGCCGTCTGCATAAAATATCGCTATCATATCTAAATTGTACAACGATTTATGGGGAGTAAATAAGGTATAATATAAGCATGAGCGATAATGCAAAGCATTTTGATGCCTATGTTGTAATCTCGACCTTTGGCCGTTCCCTGATGGAAGCCTTTATTCCCGTAATTATGTACAAATCGGGCTATGAGTTGCATAGTATTGCATATTACTATATGCTGATGAATCTGATTTCTTTCGGCATAACTTATCCTCTTGCGCTTCTATCGAAAAACTATAGCAATCGTATTTTAGCTACAATCGCTATCTTTGCGTATATTGGTCTACAATTCGCTTTGCCATACCTCGACGGCTCGTCCGAAATAATTGTTGTAATTGCAGTCTTGTATGCATTGTATCGGCGTTGCTATTGGCAATCGCGCCGTTTCTATTCTTTGCATATTGTGCGCAAGAAACAGATTGGTAAAGCCTACGCGATTCTTAGTATTATTAATCAGTTAAGCGTAATGGGGGCAACCTTCGTAGGTGCGGTTTGTCTGGATTCGCTAGATATGAACACGCTAATTATTGTCTCGGGTGCGATAATGTTTGTCGGTTTAATCCCGCTCTATCGTATGAAACTTGCACATGAGAGAAACACGGTAAAACTCAATCTCGGCAAGGCTTTCCGGCTGATTCCGGCGCGCGATTTGATTATTTTTGGTACTTTTGAAGCCTTGAATGTTGTGCGCTTTTTATTCCCGATTTATATTGTAATGTACGTTAAAGACAATTATCAGTCGGTCGGGATAGTGACGGTTATTACGGATTTGGCCATTATAGTCTTTAGTTATATTTTTGGTAAACGTCTAGATAGGACCAACAAAGATTTCTTGCGACTTAGTACTTTACTGGTTGTGACCGTCTTTGCGGTTAAAGCATTTTCAGGAAATCCAATTTTGTATCTTATTTCCTTCCTTGAGGGATTTATGACCAAGATGCACGAGATTGCCGTACAACGCAAGTTCTTTGAGCTTAGTAAAAAGTATGAATACAATAATTACAACCTCGCTTACGAAATGGCGTTAAATTTTTTCCGCCTTTTGATTGCAACTTTAATCTTTGTTATTCCAGTAGATATTCGCACGGCAATTTTAATATCTTTAGCCATCATGGGTATATCAATTTTCATAAACTACAAAAAACCAAGAATTAAAGATTTTGACGAATCAGCTTGTATTGAAGAATAAACAAGAGATTTTTAACTACAACTCAGCAAAAGTATATACAATAGCTAAATAGCAACTTTAAGAAAGGAGCTTTTATGGAAGAAACACAACAAGCGATTACGGAGTCGCAAGGTGAGAAGCCAAAGTTCGATAAGAAGCTAATCGGGATTATTGCGCTTTGTGTTTTTGTAATTGGCGCTGGTATTGCGGTTGTAATTGCGATTATTAGTGGCGCACAAACGGTTTCGACAGGCGTCGATGGCATCGAAATTACGAGCGGCGGAACCTATACTATCTCGGATGATATCTCAAGTGGTTCGGTGATTGTTCGGGCTGACGGGGCGGATGTGAATCTGGTTTTGGATGGCGTTTCGATTAAAAATGCGAGTGGTCCGGCAATTTTCATAGAGTCTGCTGGCGACGTAACTATCGAGTTAAAAGGGGAAAATAAAATCACCGCTACGGCAACGAAAGACTATAATGGCGCTATTTACTCTAAATCGGATTTAATTCTTTCGGGTGACGGTTCACTCGAGATTAGTTCAACAATTGACGGAATTGTAAGTAAAGACGATTTGAAAATTGACGACGGTACTTTTATCGTAAACGCAAAAGATGAGGGGATTGTAGGTAAGGATTCAATTACAATTAATGGCGGCGACCTTACGATTACGGCTACGAACGGGCATGGTCTAAAGACTTCGAATGAAGAAAAGAAGGGGGATATGGAGATTGCTGGCGGCAAGATCAGTATTAATTCCGGCACAGATGGTCTACATTCGATTGCGAATATTAGAATTTCTGATGGAGTTATTACAATTTCAGCGGGAGATGATGGCATTCATGCGGATTCGACAGTCACAATCGATGGTGGCACAATCAATGTTGTAAAATCCTATGAGGGAATTGAGGGTGGCGAAATTTCCGTAAATAACGGAGATATTAAGGTTGTCGCTTCGGACGACGGTTTAAATGCGGCAGGTGGCTCAGATAATACTAAATCTAAAGCCAGCTCTTTCTCTGGCGATACGAGCAAAGCCATTACAATCGCCGGCGGCAATGTTTATGTTGATGCGAGTGGCGACGGGATTGATTCGAACGGCAATATTTATATTTCTGGTGGCACGACCTACGTGGATGGCCCCACAAACAATGGAAACGGCGCGATGGATTATGGCGATGGTGGTTGCGAGTTTGTGATTACGGGCGGTACCCTGGTTGCGGTTGGTTCATCTGGTATGGCGGTCAATGCAACATCGGCCGAACAGGTGAGCGTCTTAATGAACCTAAGTGGCTCATATTCGGGGGCTTTGAGTTTTGGCACAATTAATTATACGCCTAGCAAGACTTATAATTCGGTCCTAATCTCTTCGCCGGAGCTTAATATTGGAGATAGCTACACGCTCACAATAGGCGAGAAGAAGATTCAAACAACTACAATCACGAATAGTATTACAAATACCGGTACAGCCGGCATGACGCCTGGTATGGGGCAAGGTCGCCAAGGCGGCATGCGCTAACAAAAGAGAGCCCGTTCGATGCGGGCTCTCTTCGTGTGCACGAACATCCACCGACTAGGTCGATGGATGTTTAGGCTTATTTAAATAGTGACTTAATAATCTTGTTGGTTAGACTTCGGCCAACGGCACTACTGGAGCTACCAATTAAATTACCAATCGCGCGCTGACGGTACTTATCCATTTCTTTTTCCGTCGAGCTTTTCTTGGTCGTCTTTGTGGCGCTTGGTTTTTCTTCTATTACAGGAGCCGCCACGGTTTGTCTGCCGTTCTTTGTGGCTTCAAGATATTCTGCATAAGTCTGTGGCTTACTAGTCGGAGCTGTCTGGGCGGCATTGTATTGCGCTACGGTCGAAGCGGGAGCCGTTGCGATCTCTTCCGCCTCGGCTTTCATTTTTTGAATAATCTCGAAGGCAGACTCTGGGTCGACCTCGGTATCATATTTACCGGCAAGCGGACTGGCGTTAATGATCTTATTTCTTGCCATATCGTCCAAAACACCCATCTGGCTCTGCGGCGGCAGAATTGTGACGCGTTCTACAATTGTAGGGGCGCCCTTCGCGTCCTGGAAGGAAACTAAAGCTTCGCCCGTACCAAGCTCGAGGATTGCCTGCGCAGTATCGAACTCCGGATTCGTGCGGAAAGAATCTGCGCTCGCGCGTACAATTTTCTGTTCGGCTGGCGTATATGCGCGCAAAGTGTGCTGAATACGGTTACCGAGCTGCGACATTACTTCGTCCGGGATGTCGGTCGGACGCTGTGATGCGAAATATAAGCCGATACCGTGCGAGCGAATCAATTTTACGACTTGCGTAATGCGCTTGAGTCGGTAACTTGGCATGCCATTAAATAACAAATGCGCCTCGTCAAAGAAGAACACGAGTCTTGGCTTGGCTTGATCGCCGACCTCTGGTGTGCTGGCAAACAGGGTAGTCAAAAGCCAGAGCAAGAAACTTGCGTACAGGTCTGGATTCTGGAAGAGTTTTACGGAGTGTAAGATATTAATCATACCGCGACCGTCAGAATCTTGAACGAAGAAATCATTAATATCGAGTGCTGGTTCGCCAAAGAATTTACCTGCGCCCTGGTTTTCGAGTGTTAAAAGACTTCGCTGAATTACGCCAATGCTCTGTACGGTAATGTTGCCATACTTTGTATTGTATTTACTTCGATTCTCGGCTACATATGCCAAAACCGCACGTAAATCTTCGAGATTAATAAGTCTTAGTCCTTCGTCTTCGGCTACTCTGAAAGCAATCGCGAGATTGCCTTCTTGTGCTTCGGTGAGACCGAGCATGATCGAAAGGATTTCTGGTCCTACCTGCTCGACGTTCGCGCGAACTTGATGACCGTGCGTGCCATACAAATCCCAAAAACGCACCGGAAACGATTTTGGTTCGAAATCGTCAAGCTTGAGATTTTTGACACGTTCTGTGACGTTTTCGTTCATTTCGCCAGCCTGCGCGGTGCCAGCTAAGTCGCCTTTAACGTCTGCCATGAAAACTGGCACGCCTGCATCAGAGAAACTCTCCGCCATTACCTTGAGCGTGATAGTCTTGCCTGAACCGCTCGCGCCCGTAATTAAGCCATGTCGGTTCGCCATCTTGGGTAAAATACAAAGCTCTTTTTTGTCGCTTTTGCCTACTAGAATTTTATCGTTCAAAAACACTAAAATAATTCCTTGTTTACTGTTCTAATAATACCATCGAAGGTATTCGGATTGGCTGTTTTCAACAATCACCAAAACTTATAGACCATTCATGCTAAGATTGAGACTGTTGACATAATCGATAGAGTATAGCATAATATAAAAATGTTCTTACGAGTTTGCGGACCAATAGGATAAAACCTAAGGCAATCTCTGAGGATAAAATTATATAGAGGGTGGAATTTGTCGTGTCATTGTTCTTTAGTTACTCAAATTTAAACGTTGTACCGGTTAATGATTTGCAGGGAAGGGCGGCCGCTCAGGCCTTTATCGGTCTTAATCCCTTTAAGGACATTACTCTTAATGGGAGCGGTTATCGGATGTATTTAGCAACTGAGACCGACCCGTCAAAAATGGTATTTCCCGTAGGGTGGTATACGGCGAAGGGTTATCTTCGCAATAAACACACCTCGACGGGCATATATTCCGAAATTCCAATTTTTGATAATTTGGGGCATATGTGGTACGGTTGCAGCCCAATGCGGAGCGCGGATCAGGTGGCAGGTAAAGACTTTTCAGTCTCGACATTAATGGATGTCATTATTGCTATGAATCCGAACTGTGAGATGACGGGGCTGCGCACGCTTACCTTCAGAAAGAGGCCTAAAAGCCTTAACATTATAGAAGGTTGGGAAATTACGATGGGTGGCAATATCTTCCGTCCGCGTATTATACTCTCGTCTGGTACCAACGTACTCACGATCATTATCCGCTAGTACATTGCTATCCCCCAAGCCGTTGGCGTGGGGGATTTTTCTGTCTTTTTAACCTGTTTTGAGGCTCGCTATATCTGTAAAAATATGTTAAAATATTCGCCATGAAAGCAAGTGAAGTTAGACAAAAATATCTCGAGTTTATGAAATCTAAAGGCCATGTGCAGATTGCGCCAGCCGCCTTGGTGCTCGAGAATGATCCAACTACACTTTTTACGGGCTCTGGCATGCAGCCGTTGATGCCTTATCTTCTTGGCAAAAAACACGAGGATGGCACTCGTTTAACGAATTCTCAGCCATGTCTCCGCTTGCAGGATATCGATGACATTGGCGATCCGCGCCACTCGACCGTCTTCGAAATGCTTGGTAACTGGTCGCTCGGTGATTACTTCAAAGAGGAACAAATCCGCAACTTCTTTACTTTCTTGACGCAGGAAATTGGACTAAATCCAGAAAAGATCTATGTCACTTGTTTTATTGGCTCCGAAAAATATGGGATTCCGCGCGATGATGAAGCTGCTTCAATCTGGCAGAAAGTTTTTGCTGAGGTAGGTATTGAAGCGAAGATCGCCGAAATTGATACGGCCGAGAATGGCGACAAGCGTGGTATTGAGCCGGGCGAGCGCATCTTTTTCTATAACGACAAGGAAAACTGGTGGTCTCGTGGCGGCGGTATCGAAACTACGCCGATTGGCGACCCATGCGGTCCAGATTCCGAGGTCTTCTATGACTTTGGCGAGGATAAGCAGGATGTCGAAAAATACGGCAAAAGCCACCCAGCTTCTGATGGCGCGCGCTTTATGGAGATTGGTAATCAGGTCTTCATGCAGTATCGCCGCATGGAAGATGGTAGTTTTGAAGAACTCGAACAAAAGAACGTCGACTTCGGTTCTGGCCTCGAGCGTGTGACGGCTGCCAGTATCGATTCTTTTGATATCTTCCAGATTTCACTCTTGAAACCAATTATCGATAAGCTTGCCGAAATTTCTGGTAAGGCTTACGAAAGTAATACTTCTGAAATGCGTATTATCGCTGATCACTTGCGTGGCGCCTATCTTTTAACTGCGCAGGGTCTCGTGCCGAGTAATAAACAACATGGCTACGCGCTTCGTCGTATTATCCGCCGTGCGATTTTAAAAGCCTTGAACCTCGGTATCGAGCAGAACTTCCTCGAGGAAGTTTTGCCGGCTATCGCTGAAAATTACAAGGATTTGCCAGATAGTATTTTAACGAATCGTAATGATGTCTTGTCGGTATTAAGCAAGGAAGAACAGGCTTTCCGCCGTACGCTCAACCGCGGTATTAAAGAGCTCGGTAAGCTAAAGGAAGCTGGTCTGACCGGCAAAGAAATCTTTATGCTTCAGGATACTTATGGCTTCCCGATGGAGCTTTCGGTCGAAGAGGCATATCGTCAGGATATTGAGCTGAGTGAAAACTGGCGTGCTGAATTTGACGCCGCTTTGGAAGAACAGAGAAACCGCTCAAAGACGGCCAGTAAAGGTATGTTTAAAGGTGGTCTCGAGGATCATGGCGAAATGTCTACGAAGTATCACACGGCAACGCATTTATTACTCGCGGCTATTCAAAAATTGATTGATTCTGAGAGTTATCAGCGCGGTTCGAATATTACCGCCGAGCGCATGCGCTTGGATTTCGCCTGTGATCATAAGCTAAGCAAGGAAGAATTGCAACGGCTCGAAGATCAGGTTAATGAATGGATTCAGGCTGACTTGCCAGTTCAGTTTGCAGAATATGATAAGGAACATGCTCGCAATGAACTGAAAGCGCACGGTAGCTTCTGGGAGAAGTATCCAGAAAAATTGACGGTCTATACGATTGGTGACTGGGATGAGCCAACTTCGCGCGAAGTTTGTGGTGGTCCTCATGTTGAGCATACTGGCGTATTAGGTCATTTCAAGATACAGAAAGAAGAAGCCAGCTCGGCTGGCGTACGCCGTATAAAGGCTATCTTAGAATAAAGTATCAGAAAGAACCGTCCGAAAGGGCGGTTTTTGGTGCAAAAATACAGTCTACGCTGTAAATAATACAACAGATTATTTACCTCTGTTCTTATCTGTCGTGCTACCATAAGCATAAGGGGGAGCACATTGAAAGGGTGATTATGAATGCTCAAAAAAGATTATTCCACTACAGCAAGATACGACTCGGTTTGGGACAAGTATAAAACTCTGATGTGTCTGCACGCGATTCGCCGGACCGGTGTTAAAAATCACGGTATTTGTACTGCGCCTCTCTATCTGGCTGATCAGAACGTCCAGGAGCACTCGTATCTCGTGACTGCATTAGCGGTCATTTTGTATGCGACATTTGAGGAACTTCAGCAATATTTTCCGCCGAACTATATCGAGATTATGCTATTTCATGATGCTGGTGAGACGAAGATTGGTGACATTGCGGATGACGGCGCGGCTGATGCTGTGAAATATAAGGACGACCGAGAGTACGAGTTCATGTGTGATTTTGTTAAAGATTTTGAGTCAGAGATTGGCAATAACGTGCTTTCTGGCTTCATTGAGTTTCAGAAGAAACACACTATTCTCTACATGGTCGATAAGCTCGAGTGGATTCTGTTCACAGCCTACCTGACGCCGAGTGGCGATGCAGGTAGTCTGAACTACAAGGAATCGCATCTTGGGCTGACCGAGCAGGATAAGCATGCTATCGAGGCAACTGGTGGCTCCTACCGTACGGTTGACGCGATGGTAGTGCATTTCCTGGAACATACGCACGGAATTGAAGGCAGAGATATTATGATAGATCTCATTAAGGCGGTCTATAGGAACATCGACGGCTTTGTTCCGGATTTCGTTGACAAACTGTATTAATCCCCCCTAATAATTCACCCCTGGCTACAAGGCCGGGGGATTTTCTTGCATGAAAATAAATATGTTAAAATATAGACATAAGAGCGCAGCTCTAGGAACTGTGCTCAAAAGGGTTGTTTGAGCCTTCGCCTAACGGCGTTGGCTCTTTTTACGCTTCATCACTCGGATACTTAGCGTAACTCCTACTCTCCACCATTTGAGGCAGATTGCTATAATAAAACTATGTTTCAACCTCAAAGCCCAGAAGAAATTGAAAGACTTGTCAAATCTATTGCAAAGCGTCTTGCGCAAAACAAAGGCCTCGAGCCAGAACAGTTTTATGATAAACTTCAGCCGCTAATTGATGAGGCGGTTGAATGGCAAACGCAAAATCCCACCAAAAGTGCGTATGGGAATTTTCGCGTTGACCTGAAGGCTAAGTATTTGATGCAGGAATTACTACGCGAAGCATTGCAATAAAAAAGAAGGCTTGGCCTGCTATCCGATGACCACAGGTCGCCAACTTTTCAATCGCTAAGCTTGGCCTGCTATCCGATGACCACAGGTCGCTTAACGATTTTATTATATTACTTCTTACTGATAGCTTCAAGGCCGTGTGCCTTGCTAATGATTAATAGACTTTTGACTCGTCTGGACTGTCTGTAGCGGTTTACTAGGGCTTTGATGCATTTATATTTCTTTGAGTATTTGTTGGGCGTATTAATTCAATATCGAATCCTTGAGAGAGCAGAAAAGAGATGCCATCTTCTTCTCGTCCATAAAAAATAGTTTTATTTCGAATTAATACACCTTTTTTCATGAAAGAAATAGTATCGCAGATGAACTAAAAAGCTAAGCATAAATATGATATTTTTGACAAATAGAAACAACCATGGTGTTTCGTATGAATAAAACGCTCATTCTAATGTGCTATAATTAAAATGTCTTAAGCTATATCAATAAAGTCGGATTTTACTATGCTTTCGCCGGAGAAAAACGGCACCGCATAGCAGAAGTTCGGCGAACAGTCCGATTTTTGTGATATGGCTTAAGACACCTTGCGGTGTCGTTTTTTATTAATAAAGCCGCGGAGAGGAAAAGGATGGGCAGAGGTAGTAGAAGCCGAGCTAAAAGAAATAAGCGAATGCTAAAGAAAATAGCGGTTATTGCTGGAATTGTAGCGGCAATAGGAACTGTCTTTTGTCTCTTGGCGCTAGTTGTCGTAAGTGATAATAATGGCACGTGCTCCGCGGTTGGTCTGAAAGGTGGCATAGCTGGCTGCAAACAAGACAAGAGATATGTTTTTGACAATATTTATTTTGTTGTAGGTAATACTAGCAATACTCCAGCCCCATATCTTTCGGATACGGTACTGAAATATGTAAGGAATAGTAGCTTAAGGAAAAATCCTAGAATTAAACTCTTTTCGGTTGCGAACAGAGAAACGATTAGCTTCAAGAATAATATAGACATAAACGAAGAGGAAGAGACCGAAGATACGCTCTCTAGGATTAAGGGAATTAAAAACGACCTAGAGACATCGATTACGGCGGAACCTAAAACGGACGGTGCTCAGTATTATGAAACTATAGTGCGCGCTGGAAAAGCGATCTTGAGTGATTCTGAGAGCAATGAGAAATCGATTATTATTGTAATTGGTTCTGGACTGTCCGATGGCGGAATACTGAATTTTTCTAGTGGTGAATTGCTCAGCCTTGAACCCGAAGAAGTTGTGAGCTTGCTTGAAAATAAAAACGCCATAGACGAGGAATCTCTTAAGGGAGTGCAGATATTATGGACTGGCGTGGGGTTGACTAGCGAACCTCAAGCCGAGCTCTCTGCTCCTGATAAAGCAAGGGTTGAGAATATATACGATAGTGTCCTTAGGGCCTCCGGAGTAAAAAAGCTGGATTTTGATGATGGTGCGGATGAAAATTTACAAAGCATCTCTACATCTAAGGTGGTCAAAACTACTCCAACTGCTGACGAGTGTTATTTTTGTACGACTCGTGAGTTTGGGAGCGAAGAGCTAGGTTTTGCTGCTGATTCATACGAAATAAGTAATGAATCGAAGCTTTTAGAGATATCTCAGAGGCTTGAAGCGGATATGAAAAATACAAATGGAAGAGTAGTGGCCGTAACTGGGTATAGGGCTCGCGCGTATTGTGGTGATGATAGACAGTTACCGCTTCAAATGAATCGTGCCAAAGAAGTAAGGAACTTTATAATTAATCATACGAACATTGGCGCCGAAAGAGTTGAGGCTGTTGATGGCGGTATTGGTCCGAACGATGAATGCGAAAGCAGTGGCGTAGTGGACGAGTCAATAGCGGTCAAGAATAGAATTGTAAAAATTAAAATCGAGAGATAAGAATGGCGTCAAATGAGGTTTATATCGGAAAGTATATATTTAGCGCAAAAGACATTACGCTGAGTATGCCGATTAGGATAAGAAACTATTTAATAGCTACTTTTGGCGCAAACGATTTTTACAGAAGGTTTTGTAAAAAGAATGGTATTGATCTTCCGTTGAGAAACGATGTTCATTGGAGCTTGCCCGAAGAATATAATGTTGAGCACGTCGTGATAGATAGGTTGGGCGAAAGTCGGGACAGAATAATATCTGCTTTTCATGAAATCTATGTCCAGACACAATCTGATCTGGAAGATGCTACTGCTGCTCAGAAAAGAAGAGTCGAATCGCAAGAAAAATATCTTGAACTTGAGCGAGCGAAATTGGAACAGTATATATCGGACAGGCAAAAGTCAAAGGATGCGCAAGAGCTGATATTTTTAGACTCGAAGATAAAGACCCAAGAATCGCTCGTTAGTAACCAAGAGTTTTTGCTCGATGAAATGGAAGCGGAGCTGTCTCGGTATGAGAGTATAGAAGAGATAAATTTCGAAAACTGGAATGATCAACTTAAAAATATTGAAGATGAAATAACGAGCGAGACTTTCAAGTTTATTATGAGGTTAGGTCGAAAAGTCAAAAAGAAACTTAGTTACTCCGAATTTCAGTACATAAAACCAGAATACTCCGAAAAAGTTCATATGATCGTGCAGATGTCGAAGCCTTCGATTGTGCATAAGGCTAAAGTTAAAAAAGTAAAATAGGGGTACCATGAGAGAAGTTAAGATTAAGAGTAAATATGACGAGGACGAGTCATTCGATTATAAGGATACTCCTAAGATTTTTAAATCCGTAACTAATAAAACAATCCAGCGTCTGAGAAATTTTTGTTTAAAAAGAAACAAAATTGAGAGTAAAGATGAGTGGAAGACCGGTACGCTAAAAGCGATGCTGGAAAGTGTTGCTGGGCGTTTTGAGCCGGCCCATCAGAGACTAGTAGGGGATTATTCTTCTAGGCTGTCAAATCTGGAGAATGCGTATGTGTCTGGGGTTGCTGACTTGAATGCTCAGATAATCGAATTTGAGTCTCAAATAAATGAGCATACTATACTTTTTGAAGAATATTCGAGGTTGTATAAGAAAATAATTAAAGAAGACCTGCCAGCTGACCTCGCTTTTGATACTCGGAAGCTAGAGGAGATAAAAGCGGATTGTAATAAATTGGAGGAGCGAATTAATGGATAATGAATATAAGGATTATGAATTTCCTGTTCAAAATGTCATAACTATTATAGTATGTTTTGCTCTAGCCGTACTGGACATGATGTTTTTATATAAGGCTCTTCAGAGGGTCGCAGGTTCTATTCTGGGTAGCACTGATCAGGCCGGTATCTTTATGATTGTTGCATTTATTATCGCTACAGTGGCTAACTATACGGCATATAAATGGGGCCAGCAAAACGGAAAGAGAATGGCGAAGAAGGCTATCAATAAGCATAGCCTCGGTTCATTTGTTGCATGGGCGGCAATTGGTATTTCTTATTTTGTAATAAGGGTCATAGACTTGACCAAGTCGATGGAAAACGGAGAAACGAATATTGTCGGACATATCGTAGTTATGGGTATCTTGGCAATTTCGTATATTGGCACCGGGGCATTAATCCAATCGTCCGCACGGGAGATATTTGATGCAGAATTATCGGCTATTCGTAAAGCTAAGAAGAGATTCGAGAAAGCAAATGAGGACTTGGCGGATAGTTATGCAGACTTGAAAGAATCAATCGGCATTTTAAAAAGCTATGATATTAACTATAAAACTCTTGATGTGCAGTATAGGAAGTGCTTAACATCCATGATTCGTACAGAGAATGCCACTATGTCGGTGATAGTTGGAAGAATGTTGGCGAAACACAGCGATATTAACCCTAAACTTGCGGATGAAATATTGAAGGAAGTTATTAATGCAAGAAATGATAAATGGCTAGAGCAAGAGGTGGCAAAAAGTGTCAAGGGTATGTAAGGACCTAGATAGTCCAATTGAGGATTTCTTCATAATTTGCGGTGCCATCGCCTTTGTTGCTCTATGTGTGTTTGGGATTGTCTATGCTGTTCGTTGGGTAAGCTACAACGTTCGAAATTCACAAAAGGATAACCCTTCGGTTATTAGCGAAGAACCGGGCGGGTCGAATCAGGCGTTGCCAGAAGCCGCACCGAATAATGAGGGACAACAGGGGCATGATTCTGGTGATTCCACGGAGGTTTTAGAACCGGATGGAATCCCGCACTTTGCAGTCTCGCATGTTCGTGATGGCGATACGATTGAAGTGCTATATGGCGATAATCAGACGCAGGCTATTCGATTGATAGGTGTAGATACTCCTGAAACAGTGCATCCGGAGAAGCCAATTGAGTGCTTTGGCCCGGAAGCCTCTGATTATACAAAACAAAAACTCCTAGGCAGGGATGTTGGAGTAGAACTTGATAGCTCGCAGGGTGAATACGATAGTTATAATAGAATCTTGGCCTACGTTTATTTAGATGGCGAAAACTTTAATCTAGACCTGATAAAGAATGGCTATGGTTATGAATATACCTATGATACGGCATATAGATACCAAAAAGAGTTTAAGGAAGCTGAAGGATATGCAATGACGAGAGGTCTGGGGCTTTGGTCTAGTTGCGAGAATGTGTCACCAGTAAATATTAGTGCTTTTTAAGGAATAGGAATAATGATTGCGAGTGATTATATTGGCGGATTAGTAATAGTTCTAGGCATTGTTGCTGTTTGGCTGATAGGATTCTTCTGTACGATTCACAAACATGATAAGGAGCTTAAACAGAGATCTAGCCTAGAAAAGATAGCGATTCTTTTACAGTATGAGGGTGCGAGCGTTACGAAAAGCGAGGCGTATACGCTAGCGTTTTCAAGATTAGTGAACATATTCTATCTTTCGCTAGATTCAGAGATGAAGAAATATAAGCTAGAAGATACTAATGCGGCTTTTGCGGAAAAACTAGAATCTAATCAAGAATTTAGACGAAGACAGATCGCCGTAATTATGGGTGTAATTATGGGGTGAATATGTTCTTCTAGTCAGCACGGAAAGAAGAAGAGCGCGGAGGTGTTTTGGGCTGATGAGATAAAAAAGACGTCGATAGACAGAAAAGATATAACGATTATGAAGAAGGCATATGATGCATCGATAAGGTGGTGCGCTGATGGGCTAGATCCTTACGATTTGAGTGGTGGCTTCGTGATTAACTGTATGCTAGGGCATTACAACAAAGTGTCGGCAAAAGACATGCCAGATTTGGCTCAAATGACGATTCTTCTGAAGAGCGTACAAGAGACTATTAAGACGTATAGACTGGTCATTGGAACGGCTATTATGGCTGGTGAGTATAAATAATATTAACAGGCAAATATCCTTCCGCCCCGCACGCATGAGTGTTGGTAAAATAATTACTACTATTCGAATAGCTGCTGGATTATGGAAGCATTTTCGGAATAGAAAAGGTGTTATAATATACCTA